>CAYTDY010000463.1:0-1502 GCA_964436665.1 uncultured Desulfobacteraceae bacterium | reverse complement strand
TGAAAGGCGGTGTCAAGGCAGCGGGGCGCTTTATGCAAAATACGACGATACCATTGGTCGCCCCGAGCCTCGGGGGTGTGGAAAGCCTCATCACGCGACCGGCCACCACATCTCACTCAGGCATGTCTCCGGAAGACCGGAAAAAACTGGGAATTTCCGATAGCTTAATCCGAGTATCCATAGGAATAGAAGCAACTGAAGATATTATTGAGGACTTTGAGCAGGCGTTGAAGGCCTAGCGTTAACTAGGCCTTTGTTGTATTTTTTTGGTTTATTTAGGCTGCTTGTTTTTCACCAAGCGGCAATATTGTCCTGCCAAAAGCACCACTTAAGACTTGTCCCATAGCAACATATATTGCTGAAAGTCCACAGAATATACCTTCATAGCCTGTCAAGCTTGCCCAAAACCCAGTCCATCCAAAAAGATCTTTCAGGGCCAGCATCCAGAACAATATGGTCAAAGTACAGAACACTACCTGGAGTCCTCTGTTACTCCTCCATGTTGCTATCCACATAAAGAAGGTAAACAAACCCCACATAAAGAGATACGTTGCCATAGCTACGCATGTTGGCCCCTCGCACCATCCCTTTTCCGACATCAAGATGAGCGTGCCAAAAGAGATCCAGAAAAGACCAAAGGACGTAAATGCTGTTGTGCCGAATGTATTATTCTTTCTCCATTCCATGATTCCCGCAATCACCTGTGCTACGCCACCATAAAATATCCCCATAGCGAGTATCATGCTATCGAGAGGATAAAAACCTGCATTGTGCATGTTCAAGAGCACAGTTGTCATACCGAAGCCCATGAGACCAAGGGGTGCTGGATTAGCCAACTTGTCTTCCATAAATAGTCCTCCTCCAAAAAGGTTTTATTAAGCCTTGACCTACAAACAATGCTGCGCGCTGTCTTACTCTTAAGCTCATAGCGCCGAATAGGTTTGAACAACAACATCATTTTTTTTAATTGAGTTTATTTATTTTCACGCACAGGTTCAATGGGGTAATATACTCAAAAATAAAAACCCACCCCCCATTTACCAATGGGGGTGGGTTTTTCTGTGCCTCTCCCCTATCTCTCGTAGGGCAAAGTACCTACTTTCATGAAATGGAAAGCAAAAAGGAATCTCAAGACAATGGAAGTTCTTGAGAGTGAAAGAGGTATCAGTGCTTATACCCTATTACTCGTAAAATGATGAGGGTTTAGGCCTTATGCCATCATATTTTTGTCCTTACTCTTTTGCCATATTTGGAGCACGACCTACAATAGAATCATTATGATCCCATCAATATTTGGTACTCTCCCCCATGTGAGAAACGCTAGAATCAGGGGTGATGGCGAAAGAGATTTGAACTGAACCCTTTTGATCAGATTTCTTTGATGGACTCAACTCTTCCGATTCCCTTAATAGAGCCATATAAGGTGGGGACAAAGAAGATGGTAAAAAGCGCGGAGACCAGCATCCCTCCGATCACGACTCGAGCCATGGGCGCATTCATTT
>CAYTDY010000462.1:0-1520 GCA_964436665.1 uncultured Desulfobacteraceae bacterium | reverse complement strand
AACGCAGATTGTAAAGATTTTTAATGCACCTAAGGCGCATAAATATAAAGAGCTAATAGAATAATTATTTGCCAGCAATTCTCGGTGAAAAACAACATGGAGATTGCTTCGTCGCTATCGCTCCTCGCAATGACATTGCGAAAACTTTCCCGTCATTGCGAGCGAAGCGAAGCAATCTAAATCCCTTGCAAATTCACCGATAATTGCTGATTATCTGCGGATATCAGCGAAAATCTGCGTCCTAATTTAAAGGAGGGCCTTTATGAGGGCAGTTGTGCAGAGGGTAAAGATGGCTAAGGTAATGATCGGCAATGAGATAGTGGGAGAAATCGGTAAGGGTCTTTTGATCTTTCTGGGCGTTGGGGTGGAGGATAATCATAATGATGCAGAATATTTAGCTTCTAAGTTAGCTCACCTTAGAATCTTTAGTGATGATAATGGAAAGATGAATCTATCTGTTCTGGAAACAGGTGGTGAGGCACTTGTTGTATCACAATTTACCCTCTGGGGAGACTGTAGGAAGGGGAGGAGACCTTCTTTTATCCGGGCAGCTGATCCTGCTGTTGCTAATGATTTATACCAAAAATTCATCCACCTTCTTAAGGGAAAGGGTATTCATGTGGCTGAGGGAAGATTTCAGGAGATGATGGATGTCCATCTTGTGAACGATGGACCTGTCACAATGTTGCTTGATAGTGTCAAGAACTTTTAGGCAAGGAAGGGTTTTATCATGGATTACCAAGATGAAGGGTTACCAGAAAAAACAGATGAAATAGGTCTGCCAGAAAAACAGGATGAGAAGAGGCTGGCACCGAGATTCTCTATTTTGAAATGGGTTCTTTTCCTCTTTTTCATTTTCTATTTTGTTATATCATCTTACCGTATACCTATTTTAATCAAATTGGGCGAGTATCTTATTGTAGAGCATAAGGCAGAGAAGGCCGATCTTATCGTCTGTCTTGCCGGGGAAGATGTAGAAAGAACCCTTGCAGTGGTTGATGTTTACAGGAAAGGACTTGCCCCGCATATCTTTAGAGCAAAAGAGCTTAAGCCAGATAACCTCGATTACCTAAAGGAAAAGGTTAGGAACTATCCAACTTATTTTGATCTGTTTATATTAATAACAGAAGGTTTTGGAATCCCTGGGAAAGTGATCCTATCCACGGAAGATAGGGTTGGTAGCACAATGGATGAGGCCAGGTTAGTGCGGAAATTTGTGTTAGATAGGGGTATTAAGTCATTAATATTAATCACATCACTCACCCACTCTCGCCGGGCATGGCTGACCTTCAAGAAGGTTTTCAAGGATGATAATATCAGAATAATCTCTCTTCCATCCCATTATCAGCTATTTAATCCAAAAGATTGGTGGACCAAACGAAAATATACGCGAGAACTTATTTTTGAGTACCAAAAGTTGATCTATTATAAAATCGCCTATCTTATTTGATGATGTCATACCAAATTGCATTCAAACGGCTACTATTTATAAACGTCATTGCGAACGAATGTGAAGCAAT
>CAYTDY010000461.1:0-1520 GCA_964436665.1 uncultured Desulfobacteraceae bacterium | reverse complement strand
GTTCCCATCCCGAACACGGAAGTTAAGCTCTTCAGCGCTGATGGTACTGCGTGGGAGACTGCGTGGGAGAGTAGGTCGCCGCCGAAATCTTTTACACCCCTTATTAATTTACTAATAAGGGGTTTTTTATGCTTAATTGACAATAGTAGTTGTTACGAAATAGGTTAATCATAATGGCAAAAGATAGATTGTATACATTTATCAACTATTCCGCTTTAAAAAGTTGAACATTCACTGCTCGTTCGTTTTTCTCATTTGAGGCACAAAGTCCACAAAGAAATGAATTGCCCGAAGGGCTGAGCTTTTTTCCTGATCGTCGTCTCCCGATCAGGAAAAGCAAATTTCCCTCGGCGCTCTCCGCGTCTCGAACGAGCGAAGTGAGTGGGCGGTTAACAAGCTACATCATCATAACGGTCCCTTATCTCAATCCCAAATCGCCCCATTCATATTGGATAATTGATATCAATGATACAGCCGCTGTTTCAGTACGCAAGATCCTGTTTCCTAAAGATATTATCTGAAAACCAGCCTCTCTTGCCAGATTGATTTCATTCTGGGTGAAACCCCCTTCAGGTCCAACTATAGCCAAGATATGAGGTAATGGGCTCACTGATCTTAAAAGTTTTTTAAGGTCTACTTTGCCTTCATATTCCCATAATAGAATTTTTAATGTGTTCTTATCTGGCGCATTTTTAATAAGTTCTTCAAATGTTAAAGGAGGATTTAAGATAGGAAGAGTCGATCTACCGCATTGTTTGCACGCTGATTTCATTATTTCTATCCAGCGATCCATTTTTTTTCTTAGGTGGTCTGGTTTTACTTTTATGACTGTTCTTTCTGAGTAGAAAAGATGGATTGAGCTTATTCCTAATTCCGTTACTTTTTGGATAAGATAATCCATGGGATGAGATTTAATAAGGGCCTGACCCAGGCTAATCTCTATTGGTGAAGGGGGTGGAGATGGAATTGGCTTGTTGATTTTGGCCTTTACTTCTTTATAATGCAACTCTTCTATTGTTGCCTCAAATAATTGGCCTTTTCCATCCATAAGAATCAATGTTTCGCCCTTTTTCATCCTCAAAACATTGACTATATGTCTGGCCTCTTTGCCAGTGATCGATAGAACGTTGGTTCCCGGTATAATATTTTCAACAAAAAACCTTCTCAACTATTACCTTTCTTTATTCGTCAGCAGCGGTGCACCACCAAGTCGGCTATAGGGAGTATTAAGAAAAAATGTCGTCTAATTTAATAAATACAGTAAACCCCATCAAGAGAAAGCACAACTACCTATCATTTTATATTTATCAAGGATGGGAAGGGAGGTCAAATAGTATTAGTAATTTGACTGAACTCAAGTGCAGACCTTGTTTTTATTTGTTTCCAGAAATGAGGGGCAGAATCAATTTCTATGTAAAAAGAAGGCCAACTTGAAAAAGTTGGCTCTAGAGTAACCTGTTGATATTGTTGGTGCCGGAGGTCGGAATTGAACCGACACGGGCACGAGGCCCGGAGGATTT
>CAYTDY010000460.1:0-1547 GCA_964436665.1 uncultured Desulfobacteraceae bacterium | reverse complement strand
TCATAAATAATTAAGTGCTGCCCCGTTATCATACTTTTAATTTACCTTGTTCGGACTCTTCAAATTCATCTGCGATCTTCTTGGCTTCTATCTTCTTATCAAGCCCCTTAAATATTTCGTCAATCTGATTCATGGTTAATTCTTTTTTGCTATCTACCTGATATTTTTGTTTTATATAGTCATCAGTTTTTTGAGGATCAAGACCAGCTTCCCTCTCCATAGCATAAAGTCTTTTAAGCTGCTTATCGGTTACGAGCTTTTGGGATTTATCTTTACCCGTCAAGTCCTTAGACTTACCCTGGCCTTTAAACTTGGTAATCATTTCCTTAACATAGTTTTCCGGTATTAAAGCTCTCTGTGCATTTCGTTGTGCTTTAGATAAAGCCTGTTCCATTGCAAACTCGTTGATTCTTCCACTTACATACTTTTTAACCTGCCTTTTAATCCCCCATGCACCGCTGCCATTGAGTTCATCTTTGGCATATACCCAAACTTCAATCCAGTCATCTTCTTCTCGGACCTTAGGTTCTCTATCGGAAATACTTATCCTTGCCATACCGTTTTTATTCATATATCTAACAGTTTCTCTTACTCCGGCCAGACTTAATCCGGTTACCTTATGCCCCTGCTGCTCAAACTCGTAGACAAATTCATCTAAAAAATTACCCATAAGTTCGGCAAGTATCTGCTCCTCATCGGCTCTTTCCATTATTGCAAAAGGCTCTATTTCGTTTGATACAATCTTTGCTTCCTGCACGTTATCATTAGAATCATTTTTTAATTTAGGTTTTACCATTTCATACTCCTTTTGTTATAAAATCATAAATTTTATTTACTTTGTGGGGTCGGCACTTTTCATAATAACCGCACATTTTTTGTGAACAATGCCAGCCCTGTGTATTTTTATAAAAGCTACCAGTTTTTAATACTTCCACCAGATTGCCTACAAGTTCTAAATATTCATCCAAATCTTCATCTGTTCTAAAGGTTGGATAAGATTTGATTTGAGGTATTTTTGTAGTAATTAAATAATCATATCGCAGTTCGGCCGGATCCTCTCCATATAGACACTTATAACCAAGTTTATATCCAGTCATTTGTAATTGATCATCTAAATCCTGCTGGCTTGGTGATTTCTTAGAGATTTTATGATCTACCAATTCTTTTGAATCTGTTATTAAATCAATAAATCCTTTTATGAAATAACTTACATTTTCAAATTCAATAGCAAATTCTTTTTCAACTTCTTTGGGTTGGATGGTTACTGCTTTAACTTTTTGATATTTATCTAAAACCCTTACACCATTATCTTTCAATTCTCCTGGTTTCCTATCATCAAATATGGGATTTTCTTCTTCTACCCTTCTATCAAAATCCTCTGCAAAAAAATCAAGCACATCAGAAGTTTTTAAATCTTTGTGAGTCTTAATTTTCTGCGTATAGTTATGTGCTATTGCAGAATGTCCGGCACTACCTAAAACCAATATTCCCGCAGGTGGAATTTTAATTCCTTTAATATAACGAAACTCATACTGTTTGGGACATCT
>CAYTDY010000459.1:0-1553 GCA_964436665.1 uncultured Desulfobacteraceae bacterium | reverse complement strand
TGAAAAAGAGGAGGATTAAGGTGATAAAAGGTGATCGAGTCCAGGTAAGAGTCTCACCATATGATACCTCACATGGAATAATTACCTGGCGCCTTAGGTGATAAAGGAATAATGAGAACCGTGTTTTGAGCTTTGAAGGCTGATTTTGCTCTATTTGCAAATAGTAAAAATACCATAATCCGACTTTTTCGGCAGTCTCTCGATCATACATTCGCCAGATTCACCATAAAAAGTTACCCATTAAAAGATCCTATCAAGTATATCAATCCTTGACCCAAAATCCTTCTGAAAAGTCAAAGATATATTTTGTATGTTGAAATACCTCTAAATTTAAGTATTTGCTATCAATACTTCGGCCCTGACCACCCCAGAATATTTATATCATGTAACCTATAATCCTTTAGGGCTAACGATTACTGCTATCTATACGTAACTCAGACCACCTGCCCAAAAATTTTCGAATACATTATCTAATCTGAAATTAGCACGGCGTGTCAGCGATCAATAGCAAGCAGCCTGACCAGTCACTCTCATACAATCACCCTCTTCTTTATGATACCGACAGCTTCTTCAGGAGTGTCCACGAGGTTAAGGATTTCAAGATCTGGTTCTGATATTGACTTCTCCTTGATCAAGGTTCCCTTTATCCAGTCAATCAGGCCTTTCCAGTATTTTGAATCTATGAGAATTACAGGAAAGAACTTGATCCTATTGGTCTGAATTAAGGTGAGGGCCTCAAAAAGTTCATCAAGGGTTCCGAAGCCCCCGGGCATAATGATATAGGCTACCGCATATTTTACAAACATGAGCTTTCTGATAAAAAAATATTTAAAGTCCAACCGGACATTGGCATATTTATTGGGTTTCTGCTCATTAGGGAGATGGATATGGAGGCCCACTGATTTCCCGCCAGCCTCCGCAGCCCCTTTGTTGGCTGCCTCCATAACCCCAGGCCCCCCACCGGAAATGACATTAAAACCGTTTTTTACCAGCAAGCGAGCTACATTTTCCGTGGTTTTATAGGTTAAGCTATTGGGATGGGCCCGGGATGATCCAAAAATAGTCACAGCTGGATATACTTCGGGCATGACATCAAAGCCTTCCACGAATTCGGCAAGGATATTAAACATTCTCCAGGTATCATTTTTTGTAAGGTCATCTACCACATACTGTCTCTCATGCACTATCTATCACCTCCTTAATATTATGGAAATTAACGGAACTAAAAAGACCATGTTCAGAACTTTTCAGTCTTCATTCGTGCAGGATTCCCTGAAGCTCCTCCTGAATATAATTGAGCCTGTTTACATCGTCCTCGATAATTTTTGCCTCCACCTCTTTTTCCTTTAATCGCTTTTTCAGCCTGCCCAGTTCATTTTCCAGATCAATGATCTTGTTTAGCATGGATCGGCTAATATCCGCCGGTGCCACCATACCGGGTTTTACTTCTCGGACTACCTCTCTGGCCTCAAGCATCAGTATTTCTTTCCACCTGGGGACATGAACCTCCATGTCAAATCTCTCATGGATCAGACGAGCCAGTGTTTCACTGG
>CAYTDY010000458.1:0-1564 GCA_964436665.1 uncultured Desulfobacteraceae bacterium | reverse complement strand
GTTCCCAAACCTGAGGTAGAAACGTGGCCTCGTAAAATCCCTTTTTTATAATTACCCCATGTATTCCTGGTCTCAATTTTTTCAAAAGATCTTCAGCATCTGTATACGAAAGCTCCTTGGGGGGCGTGAGGACACTTATCTCAATCTCTATTCTATCAAATTCCTCTTTCGTTAAAGGATGGAACCTTGGGTCCCTGAAGGCCGCATTTGTAGCATTTACTTTTATTCCTTCAATCAATGTTTCTCGCGGTATAATATGCCCAATACATCCTCTTAAATTATCCTCTATGGTAATAGTAACAAAGGTGCCAAGTTTTTTTTGAAATATCTCTGGCATGTCTTCCCAGTCAATTTGGGGCTCCTCTAATTTAAACAATCTATTGTTTATAGTCTTTCTGGCCACCCCTAAAAGATATTCCCCTTCATCTTCAGATAGCCATTTTGTTGTAACCATTTTCTCATCCCCCCCTTTTTTATTAGCTAGGTTTTTACCTTCTTTTTTTAGCTGTTTATCATCTTGTTCAGCATATAATGCTCCAGAACTAAGCAGGCAAAAAAATAGAAAAAAGATAGTAAAAGACAGGAGTTTTTTATTAACCATTTTATTTTGAAACTTGAAACTTGGTGTTTAAAACCTGCAACAAGGTACTGACTTAGAAATACAACAGACTACTGACAAATAACTACATATAAATAGTATCTTGTATCATTTTAATAAATCTGTCAAAATTATTCTATTATAATCTTATTAGAATAGTATATGCTTTTTAGATCAAATAAGAGAAACGGGCTTGCTAATAGAGTCAGTTAAATTTAGCAAACTAGAAAATGTAAATTAAACCTAATAGGTAAACGTCTTGCCAAGGTAAAGGAAAACATCGCTTAAATAGGTTCCACTCCGCATACAATCTTTATAGTTATCTGAAATTGCGGCATTGTGAAGAAAGTAAAGGGAAAAGGCTGTGGATGCAGAAATATTTAATAATTATATTATTGACATAGGGCCAATGGGGCCAATAGGTGAGGGTGCAGCCCTGATATTGAGGGTAACCCGGAACTGTCCCTGGAATAAATGCTTGTTTTGCCCAACTTATAAAGGAAAAAGATTTGGCCACCGAGATGTTGAAGAGATAAAGAAAGATATTGATACAGTAAAAAGAATAGAAAACTTAATAAAGGCGACTTTTGAGAGAGTTGGCTGGCCGGGAATAATAAAACAGGAAATAATAAATATGATAATGATTCGAAGCTACCCGGAAATTTACAGTAAAGATGATTACGACCTACCCCCTGAAAATTATGCTGCCAGATTAACTCTTAATAACGTTGTGAATTGGATTTTGTATGGCAAAAAAAGGGTGTTTTTGCAAGACGCAAATTCGCTTTTTATGAGGCCTGATAAGTTGATTGAAGTGTTAAGATACTTAAAGGCAACTTTTCCAACCATTGAAATAATCACTTCCTATGCCAGGTCAAAAACCTGTGCCCAGAGGTCTCTTGAGGATTTAGAAGAATTACGCAACGCAGGTCTTTCCTGGCTCTTTGTTGGAATAGAATCAGGCTG
>CAYTDY010000457.1:0-1574 GCA_964436665.1 uncultured Desulfobacteraceae bacterium | reverse complement strand
ACTTAGGTTCATTTATTGCTCTTTGAAAATTTCCATTTGACATAGGATGTCTTTCTCTATTCTAGCTACACTAAAGCATAAAATTGCCACAATAAAACTCAGCAACATTAAAACCACTGCTAACCCACTACCTCTGCTAATCCAAACCAACTCATATATACCAATTATGAAAGAGATTGCACCACACATATAGAGGAGAAATTTCACTTCTGCTTCCCCATTTTTTCTTCTATCCTAAGCACCTCTGAAGCTCATTATAAAAGATTATATGCCCACCGCAGGGTCAACCAATCTAAACTTTGACAAATTTCCCTTAATAAAATCGTTGTAAATCTCGATGGCATTCTGCAACCAAGGAAATTTATTGTAATCAAATTTCTTCCGTACTGCTGGCGAAACATACACTCCAAAAACAATTGATTTTTTACGATAAACGAAATAAATCATTCTAAACCCTTTCGGTCCACCAACCCAGAGTCTATAAACAGACCCTTGTAAATCTGGATGCGAAATTTCACGCATACACTTGCCGGCATGAAAGGGGTCCGCGCATGCCTTTTCTATTTGTTTGTTTAACTTTTTTTTCACAGAAGGGCACTTCTGCAGTAGTTGGTGGGCAAGTTCCAAAAAGGTTGTATGGGCAAGAAATCTATATGATTTGACCAATCCTCTGCACTTTATCTAAATCGAGTTTTCCGCGATCCATGCCTTCTTTAATTAATAATAAACTGGTAGTGAACTCTGAATTCAGTGATAGTTCTATTTCTTCACAATCTTCATCGCTCAGATTTGGTGCAGGTATTCCTCCATCTGGCAAGTTTTCCTTAAAAATATCTTTGCCGAATTCAGTTGCAGTAAAAAGAGGGTCTTGATAAGCATGCTTAAGGAGCTTTTTTTCTGGTAAATAACCAATTTCATCTACTACACGTTCTATTATACTCTGAATACCGGAAAGTGTTGTTTCCAAAAGCTTATTCAATCTATCAATAATCTTTTCCGATACATAATATTGATTTCCGTCTCCAGCCTTCAAGGGAATAACTACTAGATATCCCATTGAAATGAGCTGTTCTTTAGTAGTTTCAAGTTCCTCACTAAATTGTCCGTAATGCCAATTCTTGAAAGTGAAGGGCTTCTTGTTATAGTCTTTCTCGACAAAATAAGTAACTTTCTGTAAACGTTTGGCTCCATATACACCGTTTTGGAATTTTTCTACTATTCCTAATAAAAATAGCTTTTGAACGGTCTGTTTTGATATAACTCCCATTTTTATCGCCCCCTTTTGTTGAAAATCATAAGTGCTAAAGCTTATTAGCACAATTATTACCATAATTAAAATTCTTGTCAACACCTCCACTTAGGTCCGAAAATCAGAAGGTGGTTTTTGGTGTCCATATAGTGTCCATCTTAGGTACAAAATCACATAAATTGATTCAAATTGGTGAGGAAAGAAAATCACTTACGGGGTTTATCTGGAGTGGGTTTGCCGCTTCTGGACTTACTTTTGGAATTTGTCTTCTTTGGATTATGAGTCCGCTGCTCTGCCGACTGAGCTATGGGCCCTGACTTTAGCT
>CAYTDY010000456.1:0-1575 GCA_964436665.1 uncultured Desulfobacteraceae bacterium | reverse complement strand
TCCAAAGGATCTTTCTCTTTGGGACATTTGGGAACAAAACCTGATGAAGTATGACAAACCTTTTATGATTGAGCGAAATCAACCCGAAACCCAACAAGAGAGAGCGGGACTAGATGAGATATTTGATTGATACCAATATTTGCATTTACATCATGAACAAACACCCGGCAGCTGTCATTAAGAAGTTTAAGCAATTTGAGCTGGGTGAGATCGGCATATCAGCCATTACAGTTTCTGAGCTCCAATATGGAGTTGCGAAAAGCAACTATCGAGAAAACAATCAACAGCGCTTGGAAGAATTCATTGCTCCTCTCGAGATTCTTACCCATGATGAAATGGCTGCAAGAGCTTATGGGGATATACGTTTTGAATTAGAGGAATGTGGTCAGCCCATAGGACCGCTCGATTTGCTAATTGCGGCCCATGCCCTGAGTAAGGACTTGGTTCTAATTACCAATAATGACAAGGAATTCAAGCGAATTAAAAAATTAGAAGTTGAAAATTGGGCTAAATAGCACTCACAGAACCAGCACTTGGAGCTGACGGCAAATAACGTGCCGCGCAGAGAACTCAGACTTATTAAATCCCCTGTAGCCCTTTGTGTCTTCAAGGCCTATATCGCCGCAGCTCACCTGCACGATATAATTATTTGCTTGATGATATGCCCCGACAAAGTCAATTGCTTGGAGGCAAAATGGAATCAAGAATTCATGTTAATGGAGGCGAGATGTTTTTGCGACACAGTGAAATATTGTCTGATAGAGCCACCTTGTTATTTATTCACGGCTTAGGAGAGTCAGGCCGGTGTTTTGATGAGGCATACCAAGACAGTCGATTTTCTGGTTTTAATATTCTCATTCCTGATATGCTGGGATACGGGAGAAGTTCAGATGCTCGTGATGAGGATTACAGTCTTAATTTACAGGTAAATAGAACCCGGGAAATAATCGATAAGACAGGAGTAAAAGAACTAAACGTTATTGGTCATTCTTTAGGAGGTGATCTGGCAACTCTATTGTGTAACTCTGACGAAAAGCGGATTATCAGAAAATGTGTGAATATCGAAGGAGATATAACTCAGTACGATGATTTCATAACAAGAGAGGCTGTTGAGGTGGAAAAAAAGAATGACTTCGAAAACTGGTTTATTGATAGATTCATGAATGATCTGGTTTTGAATCAGTGGGGAAAAGCCTTTCCTTCCTGTCTACGTTATTACAAATCTCTCAAGCTATGTCGGGCACAGGCCTTTAGAGAAAATGCACTGGAGCTTTATGCACTAAAAAATGCCATACCTGGGAGATATAAAAGTCGATTAGGGAAAATATATGCTTCTCTTGCCATTCCAAATGTATGTTGTTATGGTACGGAAAGCATAGATGAAAGGTCCATTCAATTTCTAAAAGACAATAACTTGAGATTTGAAGAGTTTACTGAAGCAGGACACTGGGTAATGATAGATCAGTCTGAAAAATTTTACTCTTCTCTTTTAGAATTCTTATCAGCCAAATGAACCACCCTGCAGCAAGCTGCAGGATATCCAATATCAACGCCTCTCCCTTGATGGGAGGGGAT
>CAYTDY010000455.1:0-1578 GCA_964436665.1 uncultured Desulfobacteraceae bacterium | reverse complement strand
CTGAGCTGACGTCCGTGGCCACAAACTCTACGGTCTTATTCGAGATGGGATTAGTATACTTATCTAAAACCCCCACTGAAATGAAACCGGCAAAGCTCAGGATATCTCGCGTTTGCTCATCTCCATGGAACATCCAGACCTTCGCAGTTTCCTCGTCCGGGAATCCATAGGCCACAAAGGGTGTGGTGAGCGCCGCGCCGGTGCCTGAACATTTTTTCTTCAAGATCCAGCGATATTAGTCTTATTCTTCAAAAAAAAATGTAGATAAAACCTTAAAAGGCAATGGGAACGATGTAACTACCGAATAAGTCTTGATATTAATAACCGTAATCTTAGATGTCTCGGCTGCTTCCCCCTCCGATTCATAATACAATTTATCTCCATCTGGCCTTATCCCGCGTATCTTACCAGAACCTTTCACCGAAAAAGAAATTGAACCCAGTTGATTCCCAGTACTCACCTCGTAAATATGTAGTCGTCCCAGGCTTTTAAAACCCATTATCTGTCTTTCATTACCAAACATCTTTATGATATCTTCATTTTCATCAAAAACGATCTTTGTACCTGTTGTAGAAAGAATGGCGTCACCCTGAAGTCCAGTTGAGATTCGTGGAGAAATAGCTTTATTTGTTATATTATAAACACCTAAATCTAACTTATCGGGTAAGTCTTTACTAACTTTTACATTTTCATAAAACAAAATCCTACCATTCCCAAAACTTTCAATACCTGAGCTGAACACCTCGGGCTCCGGTCGCCATATCTGTGTTAAGTCACGGCTTTCTAATCTTTCAAAGGAAGAACTATCAAAGATGTCTACTTTGGCATCATCTCCTCCAACGACTGAATATATCTTTTTCCCATCTGATGAAAACATTACCTCTTCCATGGCAAAGATTGTCTCTAAATTCTTTATTTGTGAGAGTGTCTTCGCATCATATAAATCCGTGGTATATCCACCTTCCTCATCACCTTCACCAGGGGCAAAATATTGAATCAAAAACTTTGACCCATCAGGGTAAAGAACCATCTGTATATCAGGATCGATGGATTCGAGGGGAAGCTCTTTAATAAGATTCAACGACTTTAATCCATATACCCCCACCCTACAGGAGCCTAGACGAACACAGTGGGCAAGATAAATATGATTTGTAATAGGATTAGCGCCGAGTATTTTATCGGTTGTCACTCCTGCAGGTATTTTTAGTGTCAGCTGGGCCAGAGAATTGGTATCGGTATCAAGTTTGGCTATCTTCCCTTGCGGCCCAATAAAATAGGCATAGGTCTTTGCAAAACTCTGTTGGGGAGCTACTACCACCATTACCCCCATACTCAACACTATAAACCAATGAATTAGAGATTTCATAACAATGCCCTCCATCTCAAGGCAGTTTACTTTTTTTCTCCACCCTTTGTTTACCTAATTAAATCATTTTGCTGTGCCGTATGTGCCAGGTTGTGAAATTAAAATTTAAGGCATCTTTAATAATATTTATTCAGTCACTGGCATGGTTTACTCTCAAAAGACTCAGCCTTGTTTGCATAATTATAGCCTTTTTGCTGTGCTGGGATGTCACT
>CAYTDY010000454.1:0-1580 GCA_964436665.1 uncultured Desulfobacteraceae bacterium | reverse complement strand
TCTTCCCTTATATCGTGCTGCTCTTGCCATGTAGCCCACTCATGCTCACATCCCCCTGGATCATCCCATATCTGCGGTTCAAGGCCGTAATCTCTGAGGCCCCAATAGGGCGGGGAAGTCACAACACACTGGACAGATTCAGCGGGTAGCTCGGGGAGTACGTGGAGAACATGGCCCTCAAGTTGGGTGCAATGCGAATCTTGATAGTATGGTTTGGCCATAACCCCCTGAAATGGTTTTATATGGCGGAGGAGCAAAAACGCGCTTCTACTCCCCCGCCTTCTTCAATGTAGGCCCTTCCTGGCTCGAAGCCAGCGTTTCTCGGCCTTATTGATCTGGGTTAATCATCATCTCTTATATAATTGAAATATTCCTTAGTTGACATATCACCAGTAAAATCAGGATCAGAACCAATAAACTTATCTATGCTAGGCAGTGGCGCACATTCAACATGACAACGTCTACCATAGCCACCATCATAGTATTCTTGTCCTGCTTTAATTGGCTGGTCACAGACAGCGCAGTGATTCAGATAGCGACATATTCTTTTCGGGTACTCATAAAATGTTTTTCTCTTTTTCATTCATAACCCCCTGAAATGGTTTAAATCAATAAATCTTTTGGGTCTACTTCCAGGGCTTTTCCTATCCTGGTAATCGTTGCCAACGGCGCTGTTTTCCTCTTTAAAAGGATATGCACAGCGGCTTTTGTCATATTGAGTTTTCTTGCTAGTTCGGCCTGAGACCAGCCATGAGAGTCCAATTCACGCATGATTTTGGAAGAATTTATTTGCACGAAGCCATCTTACCATTGACCGAAATAAAAAGTCAACAGTTTTTTCTATGAGAATATTTAATAGCAACTATTGAAAAAAATCATAGCTTTTTGTTACATTTTTTGTTGACTTTCCCGAAAGCCTTTAGTATCATGGGATTCAAACACCGGCGAACTCCTCAACGAGAGCCGGGATAAACAATGATAAGGAGGGCGAGATGTCAGAACGTGAAATTCTTATTGGATGCTTACAGAGCTTTTTCCGCAACCGCCATAAAACGCGCAACCGCTTTAAAAATTCCAAACGAAATCCACAACGCATAATAAGTGTGCATAGGCGATATTGCGAACTCTGTCGATATTATATTCGTCGGATTCGTGCTCTCGACGCTATAGATATTTAACCTTTTCTTGCCCCGGCTCTCCCTTGGGAGGGCTCGGGGATGGAGGGCAAGATGAAACACACACCTGGACCGTGGGACTATGGCAGAAACAGTCTTCAGGTATATGCAAAAGAGTCGGGAGAACATATCGCTGATGTTAGGGCACCCCATAGCAGTATGGAACTTGCTATTGCCAACGCTCAATTCATCGTCCGTGCCTGCAATTGCCATGAGGAATTGGTGGACGCATTATCTAACCTAGTAAATCGTATCTACCATAATGCTCAGGCTTTCCATGAATTACCACAAGTGATGCAAAACGATTTAATTAACCAAGCTAAACAAGCCATAGCTAAAGCCAAAGGAGGGCTCGGGGATGGAGGGCAACCATGAAACTCTATCTCATTCACCTGCGATTTTTTT
>CAYTDY010000453.1:0-1582 GCA_964436665.1 uncultured Desulfobacteraceae bacterium | reverse complement strand
ATAGCTGCATATTTCATCTTGAAATATGTATGGTCGCGATAGCTGAAATTGGATTTATTTTGCCGGCCAGGTTATCCTCCAGTGAAACATCCAATATCTCTGTTACATGAAGGTCCCAGGATTTCCCAAATATGGTAGTTGTTAGAGTTTCAGCATTTATTAATGCCTTCAAATTAGGATCTTTTTCTGGCAGTATGTTTGCTCTTCTGGTGCTGCCGAAGGCCGTCAAACGAGCTCCTTTAACCTTTGCTTCCTTTGCCATCTGAAAAAAGCGCATATCTTTCGGATTTGAACCAGGCCAGCCACCTTCTATATAATGAACACCAAGTTCGGCCAGCTTTTGGGCAATGCGCAGTTTTTCCTCAGCAGAGAAGTTTATTTGTTCTCCCTGGGTGCCATCTCTTAATGTGGTATCATAGATTAAGACTTGCTCTTCCATAATTGTGCTCCCTTTTATTAAAGAAAAAACCCGTTATCAGGCGGGCCTGATAACGGGTTTGTAAGTCTTATCGAAAACATTATGCCATCATCAGGCCCGGTATTTTTAGGTTACCGAGTAAAAGGATGAGCAACAGGGAAATTATAGTAATCCCTGTTGCCCTGATAATGCCTATAATGTTTTGATTTGCTAAAATCATTTATTTAATAGATATTTAATAATCTTAAACGCTATTTCTTATATATAAATAAAAGTTCTTTGTCAAGATTTTTTCATTTAAACCTAAATATTAGAAAGGAGGACTTATATGCCAAAAGCAGGGTTAGATGATGACATAGAAAGAATAAAAAAAGGCGGGGCTGAAAAGTATCACATAAAGGCAAAAGAACAAGGAAAGCTTTTTGTAAGAGAAAGGTTGGAGATTTTGCTGGACCCAGGGTATCATATAGAAGACGGGATGTTTGCAAATGTGTTGGATGAAAAATTGCCAGCAGACGGAATTGTTACAGTAGTTGGAAAAATTCATGGAAGAAATGTTTGCGTAATGGCAAATGACTCTACTGTAAAAGCTGGCTCTTGGGGAAAGCATACTGTCGAAAAAATAATTAGGATTCAAGAAACTGCTTTAAAATTGAGAGTACCATTGATTTATTTGGTTGATTCGGCAGGTGCAAGAATAACTGACCAAATCGATATGTTTCCAGGAAGAAGACAAGCCGGAAGAATCTTTTACAATGAAGCAAATCTATCTGGTGTAGTCCCGCAAATCTGCTGTCTTTTTGGGCCTTCCGCTGCAGGAGGGGCATATATTCCGGCTTTTTGCGATATTACAATAATGGTTGATAAAAATGCAAGCATGTATCTGGGTTCTCCAAGAATGGCAGAGATGGTAATTGGAGAAAATGTAACACTTGAAGAGATGGGTGGTGCAAGAATGCACTGCACAGTGAGCGGACTTGGTGATATACTTGTTAGCACAGAGCAAGAAGCTATTGATGCTACAAGAAAATACATAACCTATTTTCCGCAAAATAATGAGGGAAAACCCATAACTATACATACTGAAAAACCACAAAAGCCAATAGAAGTGACCCGTTTCTGAATTGTCAGCACCAAAATGCCAATAGCTCGAAGCACTATTTT
>CAYTDY010000452.1:0-1598 GCA_964436665.1 uncultured Desulfobacteraceae bacterium | reverse complement strand
CTATCCCAAAATGGACAGATATTCCTTTTTACAATAGACAGCAGAAAATGATTACAGCCCGCTGGGGATTCATAAATCCTGAAGATATAGAAGAGTATATTGCAGTTGGGGGATATAGAGCGGCTCGACAGGCAATCCTGGCCATGACACCTGAGGAAATAATTGAGGAGGTTAAGTGCTCTCAATTACGCGGACGTGGTGGGGCCGGTTTTCTTACTGGTGTCAAATGGGATTTTGCACGGCGTAGTAATGGTAGAGGTCCATATCAAAAATACATAATCTGTAATGCAGATGAAGGTGATCCGGGTGCATTCATGGATAGGAGTCTTCTCGAGGCAAATCCTCACAGTATGATCGAAGGTATGATTATCGGGGCATTTGCAATCGGGGCCTCAAAGGGATTTATCTATGTACGGGCGGAATATCCCCTGGCAATTCATAGACTCGAAGTTGCCATTACCCACGCAAGGGAAAAGGGGTTCCTTGGATCTCACATATTCGGTTCCAATTTTGATTTCGATCTCCAGATCAATCAAGGTGCGGGTGCATTTGTCTCCGGGGAAGAAACAGCACTAATGGCATCTATCATGGGCAAACGAGGAAATCCACGTCCACGGCCTCCCTATCCTGCCTCAGAGGGTCTCTGGGGAAAGCCTACAAATATCAACAATGTCAAGACCTGGGCGTATGTCCCACTTATAATTAAAAATGGGGCAAAATGGTTCGCTGATATGGGCTCTGGGCCATCCAAGGGTACAGTTGTTTTTTCTCTTACAGGAAAGATAAATAATTCAGGGCTGGTTGAAGTGCCAATGGGGATAAAGCTCGGCGAAATAATATATGATATCGGCGGTGGAATACCTAATGGAAAGAAATTTAAAGCCGTTCAGACTGGAGGCCCTTCAGGAGGATGTCTCCCGGAAACCTACCTTGATAAGGAGGTAACTTATGAGTCATTGCAGGCTGCTGGATCAATCCTGGGGTCAGGAGGGATGATTGTCCTTGATGAAGATGTATGTATGGTGGATGTAGCTAAATACTTTATTGGTTTTACCCAGGAAGAAAGCTGCGGGAAGTGTTCACCATGTCGTATAGGAACAAGGAGGATGCTCAACATATTAGAAAAGATAGTTAATGGTCGAGGTGAAGAAGAGGATTTGGGGTTACTTGAAGAACTAGGGCAGTTAGTAAAAGAGGGCTCTCTTTGTGGACTGGGCCAGACCGCCCCAAACCCTGTCCTTACCACTATCAAATACTTTAGAGACGAATATATGGCCCATATTGTTGACAAAAAGTGCCCTGCCAGGGTCTGTAAGGCACTTATTGAATACGACATAGATGAAGCTAAATGTACCGGTTGTTTACTCTGTCTAAGGAGTTGCCCTACGAATGCTATTACTGAGCATGAACGTAAAACCAGAAAGGAAAAAGAAGTCAAAAAATCAGATAGTGCATCAAAGAGGGAAAGAAAAAAGAAAGGAGTAGATAGGATATGTATAATTGACACGGACACATGTGTAAGATGTGGTATCTGTTTTGCGAACTGTCCTGCTGGTGCTGTATTTAAGAGAGATAGGCCATTAATCAGTATGCAGTAG
>CAYTDY010000451.1:0-1600 GCA_964436665.1 uncultured Desulfobacteraceae bacterium | reverse complement strand
GATATCCTGGGGGGAGAGTCGTTTATTTTCCGGAATCTGGTAAGGACTGCATTACCTTTATCCTCATAGAGACCGAATACCGGGCTAAATTGGGCATTGCATGCCCTTATCAGCTTCAGCCTGTCTTCTCTGTGATAAGTAAATGTTCTTTCGTGAGGAAGGATTACCGATGAATCATTCTCTTCAATACGCACCAGGGCTATAAATCCCCATCGAGTCCTTGTCTCCAAAGTATCTGGTGCTTTATATTCAATAGAGGTAAGATAAATGGAGGGAAATTGGGACCTGATGATAGTCTCTTCCGATTCCCATCTCTTAAAAAGATCTGCTGCCCTGGTATACCTATTATCCCAATCAGAATCGCCTGTCTTTCTCTTCCCCAGAATAAGCCTGATAACATTATAGGGATCAATTTTATAGTACTCTTCCTGATCTCTATCTGAAATGACATCATATGGTGGGGCTATTAGATTCTGAATATTCTTTATCTTATCAAAATTATAGGTTACCCCTCTGAAAGGAGCTACGATAGCCATATTTCCATTTCCTCAGGTTAATCCTGATTGAGCTTTCACTTTAGTTTATTTTATTCTATAAATAAAATTCCTTATAGTAAAATTAATTAAAAAAAAATAATAGTGAGAGGCAAAAAAAAGTTTGACATCATAATAGAAGGGGGAACCCTCTTGACAATGGTTGATGGGGAAGAACCCATTTATGATGCCAGAGTACTTATTTCTGGTGATAGAATTGAGGAAGTTTCTGTCATTCAAAATAGTCCTATACCTGAAACAAATGAAATTATTAATGCCGAGGATGCCATTATCTTGCCCGGCCTGATAAACACTCATGTTCATTCTCCCATGACTATCTTCAGGGGTATGGCAGATGATCTTCCCCTTAACAGCTGGCTATATGAGCACATATTTCCAGCCGAGGCAAAATATCTCAACCCCAACACAGTTTACTGGGCATCCCTTCTTGCCTGTTTGGAGATGATTGCATCGGGTACTACTACATTTGTTGATAGTTACTTCTTTGCTGACGAGATAATTAAGGCAACAAATAAGGCAGGAATAAGATGCCTCGTAGCTCAAGGTATTATTGATTTTCCTGCCCCTGGTGTGCCTGATCCTAAAAAAAATCTGGATGTTGCCCTGGACTTCTTAGAAAGATGGATAAATTTCTCTTCTCTTATTACGCCGGGGATCTTCTGCCACAGCCCTCTTACATGCTCGGCAAAAACATTACTGAAAGCTCATGAGATTTCCAATAGATTCGACATCCCCCTTCAGGTACACCTGTCTGAAACTCAAGAAGAACTTCAAGAAATAAAGAAAAAGTCAGGGTTAAGGCCAACCTTTTATTTAGATGATTTTGGTTTTTTAAATCATAATTTAATTGCTGCCCATGGCATTTACCTGAATGAAGAAGAGATAGTTCTCTTGGCAAAAAGACATGTAAAGATCGCACACTGCCCTGAAAGCAATATGAAGCTTTGCTCGGGCATATCATCAGTAGTTGAAATGCTGGAAAAAGGTGTAACCGTAGGTCTTGGAACAGATGGTTGTGCCTCTAACAATAATCTTGATCTCTTTGG
>CAYTDY010000450.1:0-1600 GCA_964436665.1 uncultured Desulfobacteraceae bacterium | reverse complement strand
ATATGTAGCAGATTATTTGAGGTACCGTGTTTTTCAGGATTTTGCCAGATTCGTTAAATGAATTCTTCCCAATTTTATGATAGATTACGTATGATAAGTAAAACATCAACTCCTTTTTTTGCCTCTCTGTTTTTCTGTGTCCTGTTACTGGTCGCCTCAGATCAAAATTGCCGCATGAGACTCATAAGGGAAAATCTTGCATATTATGCCTCAGCCCATTTGTAATTTCGGACTTTTTCCCTTTTTTTAATTATCCGCCTTGCAATCTATTGATGGTATTGGTGGTGCATAGTTTTTTCGGCTCTTCCTGCACCTGCTATGCTATTGGAATGGTCAATTCTTTAGAATTATCCCTTATTATATTATAGTGTAGATACAAATTTTATTTATTTGAAAAGATAATAGTGCTTTTATCAAAATTTTTCAAGGATGTCTCATCCTGAATCTCTGAAGAACATTATGAAAGGCCTCCATGTGAAGGGGACTCTTCTCGCTCCAGAATAGGTGCGTTAAACATTTACAATCTGACGAGCCAAAGTTAGAAGGTCCGCTTTTCATAATTGAAGAAAGTGATCGAGCAATCTCGCATTCCTGCCTTTGAGAGGACCTGATCAGGATGGAAAGAAACCCATCAGTAACTTGGGTGAGATAATCGATGTGCCAGTGCATTTTTTTCTTTTTTTGTCTATGTCTTTTAATCCTGGCCCTGAGATTACTCATTGCAGATCCAACATAGATGTAGTAGCCTTTTTGAAACATGAATTTTCCCAATCTACCAACCTCTATGAGTTTCTGTTTTTCTAATTGTAAGACCAAAAGATAGCTCCCCCTGTCCTTTACCTCATGCTGTAAATAATCCCAGGGAATCTCTAAAGTTTTAACGTTTTGAGAGATGCTAAGATCAGATTTCCATTCTATTGCAACAGGAAGAATCATAAGGTCATTCCTGACTTTTAGCATATTTAAGCTGAAATCATAATCCGTATGAAAATCGGGCATGAACCATTGTACATGGGGATAATGGACAATGAATAACATTATAGACCTAATTCCATTCCTTGCCATTTCGGCAAGCTCAAGGAGATGCCTTTTGCCTCTTTCTGTCACAGCATCCGGAAACATGGCCACACCATTTTCAAAAAGCGTGCATGATTTTACCTCTAAATAGATATCCCTCCCATTCTTCCTTAATAGAAAATCGAACCGGCTCCTTCCATGAGAAATTTCTTCTTTTATTACCTCTGCCCCTTCAAGGGATGGGATAAATTTCATTTCAATAAGATATCTGGCAACCTGATTGGTAATATTGGTATGGATAAGAATTGGGATTCCCTTCCTTTGAACAGCAAGCACTGTATAGTTAGTTTTCCTATTTGAAGGATGAATCCTTTTTAAGGGAGTATCTGGGTAGATATAAAGGGTTACCCTGGGTAAAAGGAGTTCCCAGAGCCTTCCCGGATTTGGAAGATAGGCATTTATTATACCCAGCCCGTCAGCAATGCACCTCACAAGAAACCTGTTTGGCCTTTCAAGAAAAACTGCCTTTACTGCTTGATCGAAATTTATAGGAAAATTTTTCATAAAATAGGGCTATAGGCTC
>CAYTDY010000449.1:0-1605 GCA_964436665.1 uncultured Desulfobacteraceae bacterium | reverse complement strand
GCGCCTGAAGCGCAGCTGATGGCGGGCAGGTGGCGGGCAGGTCGAAATGACAAGCAACATAAACCCCCGAGTCGAAGGGCTTGAAATGACCTGTTGTTGAGACTTTTTACGAGACCATCAATCCTATCATCATAATAGTTAAGCAGCTACGCCATTCGTATTGGGTAGAATTCCCATTTTTCGGTTACGCTTCTTCTTTATACCCTACCAATGGCACCCTATTTTGTCCCTCACTATTAAATTTTTTTACTTGATTAAGACACCAGAAAAGCACTGTTGAGGGGTATCTCGCCCAACCTTTTTTACTCTAAACAATCCAATTCTATAAGCAAGGAACATACAAAATTCAAAACGCACGATCATAGCCGCTCTCTCAGGAGTGCTCTGTGGATTTATCTGCTAAATTATCTATAATTGTTGAATAATTAAAAACATGGGTTAAGCGCTTCATTGTTCACGTTTTCCGGTTTAAATGCCCCTGAACTTCTGAACGTTGAACCTTTAAGCCTTTGAAAGCTGAAACAAAAAGCGTTTATTTAAGGAAAAATATCGATCGGGCATGGAAGGAACTATGGTATCACTTGACATACGGACATCTTACATGTATGGGAAGCAATATGGAGATAACAGTAAATCATGCTGAACACTTTTGAATGTAACTGGTCAATGAAAAAGTGATGTGAATTCAAGGCAAAAAGTATCATAATAGTAACGATGGAACCATAAAAAAGGAGGAATGGCATGAAAGAAGAAGCGACAAAATTAATCGAGATGGTGAAGAAAAGAATGCCTGATAAGGAGATAATGGAGAAAATGGGCGTTCAGACGAAGACATCTTTAAAAAAGATGTACTATGATGCCCTCGTCGAAACCGGCAAGATCAAGGATATTATTTCAAAACAGGATGATGCGGGGACGAAAAAAACCCTAAAAATCGGCAAGAGGGGAACACTTTCTCTCAGCAAGAAATTAATAATCGAAGAGTTTGGATTCAAGGGGGGAGATAGCTTTACGGTGTCCCAGAGGAAGGATGGCATCATCCTGAGAAAAGAGAAAAACTAGCCGAAATTCTCTTTCACTACTGATTCAGGATCGACTCCGCATGCCTCCAGTTCTCTCAGTATGGATTCTTGCATCCCAGTCGGGCCGCACAGATAGCATGAAGTACCCTCGAGAGGGAGGTGCTTTTGAAGCACCTCCCTCGTCGCATACCCAGGCATATAAAGGACATGAGGATATTCAGCCTGAACATACTTCTCCACTTTGATGGTGAAGCGCAGGATCTTATCTTCCGGGGCACAGGATATCGTAAAAGGATGTATCATACCAATCTGCATTCAAATGGATACTATTGATGGCGGTCATTGAGAACGGATGTGAAGCAATCGAAATATGATAGATTGCAACGTCGCGGAGTTTATCCTAAGCAGAGCCGAAGGACTCCTCGTAATGACATGATTGCAACTTAATATCACGTGATCTTCTTTTGCTAAAGGCATCGCCTTTAGGAGAAAACCTAGCCCACGTAAGTGACGTTGTAGCCCCCGCCTTTGAGCTCATTCGCAACGGATTCAATATCATCTCCCTGCACTCGCAGGGCAATGA
>CAYTDY010000448.1:0-1606 GCA_964436665.1 uncultured Desulfobacteraceae bacterium | reverse complement strand
TTATAGCTTATTCATTTTTTCTCTTGACAGGGGGAATATAGGATGTCCCCTTTTATGCTTCCCCGGACAGCCTCCTAGTTTCATATCAACTATCCAATGTCGAATAAGGGCGTTTTAGTTTTATTTATCCTGGAAATGAGGGTCTGTCTTGTTGAAAAAGCTGGCCAGCCCTCTCTTGTGGTCTTCTGCGGTTGCAGCCAGGGCTCGTAATGCTGCATTGATAGTAATACCTGCTTTGATATCCCTTCCATCAGCCTGGTTTACCGCAACCTTGGCAAGTTTGAGTGCAGGAAGGCTTTTGCTGGCAATTTTATTAGCCAATTCCTCGGCTGATGATTCAAGTTGGTCAACGGGGAAAACCTCATCCACCAATCCAATACTTTCAGCCTCGAAGGCATCTATCATATCACCAGTGAAAATCAATCGAAAAGTACGGCTCTTGCCAATGATGCGTGGCAAGAGATACGTTGCTCCAGAACCTGGAAAAATTCCGAGGTTTATCTCGGTAAGACCAAATTGCGCTGTTTCAGAGGCAAACCTTATATCACAAGCTGCAGCCAGTTCACATCCACCAGCAAGCGCATATCCATTTACAGCAGCTATTATAGGTTTTTCAAAGTCCTCAAGCTGGCCATATAAAAACCTGCCGCTTTGGCGCATTTCCCAGTCTTCTATAGCAGTAGCTGAGTATTCACGGAATTCTTTGAGGTCTCTGCCTGTGCAAAATGCTCGACCAGTGCCTGTAAGGATAACAACCTTTACATTGTCATCTCGCCTGAGCAGTTCGAAGACGTTGATAAGCTCACTAGTCAACTCGAAGTTTATCGCATTTAATACCTCTGGTCTATTGAGAGCTAATTTAACTATGGCACCTTTCTTCTGGTATATGATATGCTTGTAAGTTAATCCCATAAAACTCCTTTCAAAATTAATAGTGGATATGGAAAATTACTGTAGTTACTTTTAGTACTGTAACTAAAATGATATTTTGAATCTCTACATATAAAATTTTTTTGTGATATCACTTCTGCCTCGAGGATTCCCGCTGAGAGGGCAATGATTTCATCCTTTGCCACAGATGAGTTTCTGACTATCGTGGTGCTCTCTATGTATGTTCCTGCCAACTCCAGCGCTTCCCGCTTGGCCTTTGCAACAGCCACAATCTTGGCATCATCAGGAGACTGGCTGCCTCCAAATACCTGTTTCACTGTATGGGTGATGGTTTGGATTTCCCCGAAGGCGTTAACAGAGTGGAACAACATGACAATCAGCAATATACAAAGAAGTCGTTTCATTCAGAAATTCCCTTCCGATTAGTTTTCCTGTCCATATGCTATGAATAATGGGGATGCTTGAAAACTTAAATCATTGATGAGCAGAATGTCAAGAATTCTCATCCACGATGAAATTATCGCGATCTTTATTGTCTTTGAATATATTCCGACGCTCTATCCCGCGGATCATAATATGTCGCAAAACACCTGGAGCGTCAAGACGAGCTAATCTTGGCATATAGTGTTTGTTAGTGAAAAAAAGGGGTCAAAAGGGGTCAAAAGGGGTCAAGTCTCCGATTGACCTTTGATTAATTTTTCACTCAAAATTTTAA
>CAYTDY010000447.1:0-1610 GCA_964436665.1 uncultured Desulfobacteraceae bacterium | reverse complement strand
CCCAGGCGAAATTGGTGGTGTGCCACTCCTCATCATGGACTGCCATCTCTTGCGGGGAGCCAAGCCCGGCTAAAATGGGTGGCACCCCCTTAATTGGATTTTCTGCTCGGACTTGTATATATTTCAACACTTCGTTGCAAAGCTCCATTAATTCAGCCGGTCGGGCAATATTGATATCTTTTGTTCCACGAACAGCGATTGCCTTTAACCCTTTGTCTCCCATAACGGCCCCTATTCCGCCTCGGCTGGCACTGGACCTGCCCTGCTCGATGGAAGCAAAATAGACCCTATTTTCACCGGCCAGGCCGATAGCAGACACCTGGGCTTTCGGCTCCTTCAACTCCTGTGTAATAAGTTCTGCAGTTTCAATAGCGCCTTTACCCTGCAAATGAGAGGCATCACGTATTTCCACTTTGTCATTATTTATCCACAAATAAACCAGATTAGGGGATTTGCCGCGAATGATCACTTTGTCATAACCTGCATACTTCAATTCTGGTGCCCAAAATCCTCCCATCATGGAATATGCCATTAACAAAGTCTGAGGAGAAATGGTAGAAACAATGGTACGATTACAACCGGGAGCAGGTGTACCACATAAAAGACCGGTACTGAATATGAGCAGATTATCCGAAGAAAAGGGTTCAACTTCAGGGGGAACCCTATCCCACAATATCTTGGCGTTCGTACCTAGACCCCCCAGATAAAGTTCGGTTTCTCTTGGGTCGGTTTCTACCCTCTCAATGTTTCCTCGGGATAGATCAATTTCTAAATTAAACCCTGTCTCTGCGTACCTCATTTTTTTCCCCTTCTACATTACCTGAATCCGTGGCATACTTTTTGATTCATCATGGGTTGCAGGCACTTAACTCAAAACGGCCTTCACCAGTCGGGTGAAGGTTGATATTGCTTAAATTGCTGAAGTTATTTTTCTATCAAAATCTATACCATGAGTTCAGGGGCTAGTAAGCCTTTAATACTGAATTAAAAAATTACTCTTGGTGATAAGAAAAGATAATCTACGATGTCCGGTACGATGTGATTACAATATAGCTACATCGTAGCTACGTGTCAAGAAAAAAGTGGATTTTTGTAAAAAGCCATTGCATTTTTCAAAAATGGAATGGCTTTCATTGTTAACAGGGTAGATAGTCAAGAATCCAGTTCTTTTCTAAGATTAATAAAGTTGCTCCGGTCAAACCCAATGGATTTAAAAAAGGAAAGTATATCCACCGCGTCCCACCTGGCAGCCGTATAGATTTCATTGATTTTTTTCTTTTTGAACTGTTTGAACAACTGGATAATCAGGGACTGGCCGAAAAGGATAAAACACCTAAATTAATTTCCGCAAATTAATGGACATCACCCCTTATCTTGTTTGCTGATAGCCTTCTCCTTTCCTTTAAAGAGATGCTCAATCGATGACTTTCTTTAGATTAATAAATTCACACCTGTCAAACCCCAGTGACTTAAAAAAGGACAAGAGGTCGACCGAATCCCACCTAACTGACGTAAAAATATTTTTTATATTCATTTTCGTCAGTTCATCAACCATCTCCTTGGCCATCCTTTTTCCGATTCCACTTCCCATATATTTTGGCTCGACACCA
>CAYTDY010000446.1:0-1623 GCA_964436665.1 uncultured Desulfobacteraceae bacterium | reverse complement strand
GAAACTCCAGGTATCCACCTACCAAGTTCAGGCATTTGAAGAGAGAAAATTGAAATAAAAACAATTCCACAAGATCTTCGATTTTCCATGAGACCTGGCACCTAATGAATCTTACCAATCTTATAATAATATCCATTATTGGAACAGGAATATCCTCTATAGCTGTTCAAATAATCACAGTAAGAGAATTTCTTTCCCAGTTCTCCGGTAATGAGATTACGATCTCTATTGTTCTTTTTTGCTGGTTGATGGTTAGTGGTCTTGGCTCTCTTGCATCAAAACTTCTTAAAAAGAAATCCACCACATTCTATTCCATCCTTGCCTTAATAACAGGCCTCCTTCCTTTGATCCAGATAATTGCAATAAGGCTTTTTAGAGACACCATCTTTATCCATGGAGAATCTCCGGGATTTTACCCCGTCTTCTTTTTCATCCTAATTTTAAGCGCACCTTATGCCTTCCTGATTGGTTTTATACTCCCTTACTCACTTGGTGTTATTAAGAAAAAGGGCGGAGAATTTACATCAGGGGGATTGTATATCACTGACAATATAGGGGATATAACAGGTGGGATTTTATTTAGCTTTGTTTTAGTATATTTATTTAGCCCTTTCAAGATCATAGCCCTCACCTCCTTTCTTCTAATCCTTATTTCTCTTGTCCTTATTATCTATTTAAAAAGATATCTCCTTTTTTTGGTAGCCCTTTTATCCGTCGCACTCTTTTTTGGCTTTGCCCTTGAAAAGAGGTTCGAACTTTCTACCCTTGCTAACCAATATGGCCCGAATATAGTAAATTACCAGGAATCTCCTTACGGGAGAATAGTGCTAACCAAAGAAATAGGGCAATACACCTTCTGGGAATCCGGAACACCCACCTTTTCCACCTTCAATGTAATCAACAGCGAGGAGAAGGTCCACTATCCCCTCTGCCAGCTTGATAAAATAGAAGATGTTCTTATGGTATCTGGGGGTATGGGTGAAACATTTGATGAGATCTTGAAATACTCTCCTCGCCGCATAGATTATGTAGAATTAGATCCTGCATTGATTAAGGTGGCAAGCCAATATGGTCTTTTAAGCCCTAAGGGAAAGGTTAATATCATCCATACAGATGGAAGGAGATATATAGCTAATAGCAACAAGAGGTATTCGGCTATCATACTTGATCTGCCAGAACCTGACACCTTCCAGATAAACCGATTTTACACGAGTGAGTTCTTTGAAAAGGCTAAGAGGATTTTAAAGAAAGATGGCATTCTGTCTTTCTCCCTCATTGCAAACCCTACCTATTTATCAGAGGTCAGGATCAAAAAATTATCCTCCATTTTCAACACTGTTAAGGAATACTTTCATAATGTTCTCCTCATCCCAGGAGAGGAGATCTATTTCCTTGCAAGCGATGGAAAGCTCACTGCTGATATTCCACAAAAATTGAGAGAAAGATCCATTACCACATCTTACATCGATGGCTTTTACTACGGCAATGTTACGAAGGAGAGGATAAAGTTAATCAATGAATCCATTAATCCAGATGAGTTTATTAACACGGACTTTCACCCAAGGGTTATAAACATAATGTTCAAAGAGTGGTTCAAAAAATACGGGACCTCACCTAATTGGT
>CAYTDY010000445.1:0-1623 GCA_964436665.1 uncultured Desulfobacteraceae bacterium | reverse complement strand
AGATAAAAAAACAGAGGGGTCAGACCTACACTTTTGACAAAATAGTTTCTGCGTCACGTATAATGATTGGTTTGCATTCCTCTCCCAGCAGCCACTTTTACCTAAAACAGTCCGCCAGTCCGCCAGACGGACGGCGGACAGGCCCTCCAGAAACACGGCGGGAAATCCTAAACTATCACCTAAAGGGAACGTGATGCAGAAATTGCATACATTTATTCAATGGAGTGAATAATTACCTCCAAAAACATATACAAGATGCTACTTTCGGATGGAGTGATCTTAGCATCGTTGATATTTTTCCTATATTGAAATCCGAAGAGGTAATGAAGCTCATTCCGAAATAATAGAATACATTTAAATGGAAAATTGGAGCTTTAAAAAAGAAACTCATGAGAAAGAATACTTTAAAGATGCCACCATGAAGCCTCCAAGGAGTTGCTATACCTCTTTGGAGGCTTCATGGTTGTAGTATTCACTATAGCTAAACCAGGGAAATTAATTGTTTACCTTTTAAGAAGGAGGTTAAGCATGGCAGAATTCATACCGTGGAATAGTCAGCCACTTGATGAGTGGGCCAAGAAATATGCTAAGGGAAAATTTATCAAGCTTGATGGCTATTCTACCCACTATATCGAGAAGGGAGAGGGAGAACCAGTTATCCTTATTCATGGATTTTTATATGATTCGTATATGTGGAATAAGAATATAGATGCCCTGGCAGATAAATTTAAGGTTTATGCCATTGATCTCTGGGGATTTGGCTACAGCACACGAGATCCTATGGACTATGGCTATCAGCTATATGCTAACCAACTTCTTAAATTCATGGATGCCCTGGATATTCAGAAGGCTTCCCTGATAGGGCAGTCTATGGGTGGAGGAACCAGTATTTTCTTTTCTGTCAACCATAGAGATAGAGTCAACAAGCTGATTTTAGTGGACCCGGCAGGGATGCCCAACCCTTTGCCTTTAATAGGCAAGATAACTAATTTACCCAAGATAGGGGAGTTTCTGCTTCGTCTGAAAAGCGATTTCTACCGCAAGATGGTCCTGAGCACTACCTTCATCTATGATAAAGAATTTGTTACTGAAAGTTACTTTGAGAATGTAACTCGCTTTCACAAGATTAAAGGTACCATTGAAATCTTGCTCAAAATCTTACGCAAACAGTTTTTTCACACTTTGTCCGATGAGATCCATAGGTTGGGAGAGATGGATGTTCCTATCCTCATAATATTTGGTCGCCAGGATAAAGCTGTTCCCCTTGAGCGTGGAAAAGAGATGCACAATATCTTGAGAGGTTCTCAAATAGAGATCTTTGAGAACGCCGGGCACTGTCCGCATGATGAACAGTCGCAGAAATTCAACCAACTTGCAGTTGATTTTTTGTCCTCAAGTTGAACAGGAAATGAATTGGGGTCAAACCTTTACTATTAACTAAAGGAAACGTTGCGCAGAAATGGTTTAACGTTCCTTGAGGCAGGCAATGAAGGGCTTTTGCCCCGACTTTTTGTGGACTGTATTAAGGTCGGGATGTCGTGCTCCATCGGCATCACGGATAATGATTGGTTTGAGTATCTCTTCCCAGCAGCCAGGGATTGATGAAAAAAGGAGAGTCTAGTC
>CAYTDY010000444.1:0-1632 GCA_964436665.1 uncultured Desulfobacteraceae bacterium | reverse complement strand
GACCAGCTAACCATCGTAGCCTTGGTAGGCCTTTACCCTACCAACAAGCTAATGGCACGCGGGCCCCTCCTTAAGCGCCAACTTTCAAGAAGAGGTCAGCTTTCATCTCGAGAACCATGGCCCTCGGGACTGTATCCAGTATTAGGCCACCTTTCGGTGGATTATCCCGGATTTAAGGGTAGGTTACCCACGCGTTACTCACCCGTGCGCCACTTTACTCTCCCCCGCAAGCAGGGGATTTCTTGTTCGACTTGCATGTGTTAGGCGCGCCGCCAGCGTTCATTCTGAGCCAGGATCAAACTCTCAATTTTAACCCTTATAAGGCACTAACCTTATAAACAAACGTAAGGCCCATAATCGGTATTCACTATTTAGTTTTCAAAGAACAAACTTTTTGTTATTATAACCCTTCTGTTTTTTTCTGTCAAGCACTTTATCTTAGATTTTTTAAAAAAGTTTTTGACCTCTATTTTAGTATTATTTCTCAGAGCTGTCAAGGACATAACCGGATGTTTCCTTAAGCCACTCTGTTGTTAGGAATCTTTTAGCAACATCTCTGCTAGCTCATATGGGAGGCTCCCCAATAGCTCTATTTTATGATGGTTTGTGCATTATCACAAACTAAGAGTCCTGGGGATGATTAAAAAAGGCCCTAAGTATTTTTTTATTGACAATGTGAAATTAAAATAATAGTTACATTACGGCTAAAATATAATCACATGTTCCTAAATATTTACCTTATATGCTGAGGAGAAGATTTCATTATCCTTCTCTGGATAGTGGAAGGCCTAAAATAAGTTAACTAAACGATTAAGAAATTTCATTTTTCAGTGAATTTTCAGAAAGGAGGTAAGAAAGTGGCCTTTGAGATTCCCAAAATAAATTACACGGGTAAGATAAAGGAAATAACTATAGGTGCTGGTGATAAAGCAGCTACTGTTGGCGGCAGAGATTGCTATCCCTTTCATCTGTTTGAGGGGAGTATGCCACACAAGCCCATAATTGCCATGGAGATATGGGATATGGAGCCAGAGGGCTGGCCAGAAGCTGCTATCGAGCCATTCAAGGATGTCATTTCCGATCCACCAGCATGGGCTAAGAAGTGTGTCGAGGAATATGGGGCACAGATAATCGTTGTCCAGCTAAAAAGCACTGACCCAAACGGCGATGACAGGCCGGTTGATGAGGCAGCAGATCTGGCCAAAAAGATCGTTGATGCAGTAAGTGTGCCGGTTATCTTCTGGGGGACCGCTGTCAATGAAAAGGATGAACAGGTCCTTAAGAAAATAGCAGAGGTTTGTGAGGGAGAAAATCTCAGCCTTTCCCCAGTGGAAGAATCTATCCATAAAGGTGTAGGTGCCAGCGCCCTTGGATATAGACACACAGTGGTAGCCTCAACACCAATTGATATTAATCTGGCCAAACAACTCAATATCTTGCTTGGCAACCTCGGTGTCCAGGATGAGCACCTACTTGTTGATCCAACCACAGGCGGACTTGGCTATGGTATCGAGTATGCCTATTCTGTTATGGAAAGGATCACCCAGGCAGGTCTGAGCCAGGAGGATGAAAAGCTTCAAATCCCCATGATCAATAACCTTGGAAATGAGATCTGGAAATGTAAAGAGGCAG
>CAYTDY010000443.1:0-1644 GCA_964436665.1 uncultured Desulfobacteraceae bacterium | reverse complement strand
TTTTCAAAGAGCAATGATTGAATTTGTGAACCACCGCGAAGCGGTTTAGTTCAACATGGTATCTCGAACATGGTATCTCGCTGATATCATGGAAAAGAAAGGGGGATACAGAAAACGGATTCGTCTCTCCTCGTCCATATGGATTCCCTTTTTTTAGATAGTTGTCTGGATTTCAGTTTACTTTTTCCAATCCTCCAGCCTGATTACCTTTTTGCCTGGGTGGTGGTGGTTCCAGATCCGGGTGGCGTTGTCCTTGATGATCTTTAAAGGGCCAATGTCGTGCATGTTTAGTTTTTGGTATTTCCGTCCACGCTGTATTTCATAAGCCCTCACTAATAACCACATGCAAAGAAGCGCCATCAAGCCGAGAATGGCATGGGGGTTTTCGTCAACGAATTGGATGAATGGGTTTGGTTCGGCCTTAGAGGTAACTTTCGGAGAATTTCGTTTAAGTGGGACTGTGGCTGCCATGGGCTCACATTTTTTTGTCCTTTGATGGTCCGGCAGATGATGAGCTCTGTAAGATCTATGGTAGGTGCAAAGCAGTTGAAATTCTTTGTTATCAGATAATAGAGGTATTGCCTTTTCCAGGATGTGAATCCATTTTCCAGAGAACTCAGCACCTCCAGATAACTCAGTGCATAAAACTTCCTTTACTCCTCTTTATTCTAACTGTCAATAATAACTCTGCTTCAAGGTCCAAGAGGAGATCCCCATGCCTTTCAAAATTTTCCCTAAAAAAATGATAATTTTTCCTTGACACACCATATATGGAGCTCTATGATGGAGACTGGCACAATATGTGCTGATATTGAAAGATCTTGGTTATTAATATTTTGGAGGGAGCTATGTGGGCAGAAACGGTGTTAGTCCTCAGGGATGGAAATTTACTTCCAAACGCCATAAAGTGGGATGATCAGATGATCAGCGATATTCTGATTACCCAGAACCAGATTAACAGTGAGAAGGCTATAACAATAACCAGGTCCCTGAGGGAGGATATAGAAAGGATGGGCCTTAATGAAGTAAAGGTCCCGTTGCTGGAGAAGATAATAGATGCCAAGATGTTAGAGTATGGCTTTACCAAGGCACGGCCGATTCATCTACATCAATTATTGGTCAAAAAGGAAAATGGCCTGAACCTTTCTGCCAATGCCCTCAGGGTTCTTAAAAAAAGGTATCTGAGAAAGGATGGTGACGGTAATGTAGTTGAAACCCCGGATGAGATGTTCAGGAGGGTAGCCCATCATATAGCAATGGCCGAGAAAAATTATGCGAGCGCAGATCAGGCAAGAAAGATGGAGGAAGAGTTCTACACTATGATGACTGAATTGAAGTTCTTACCTAACTCTCCAACCTTGATGAATGCAGGCACAGAATTGGGTCAGTTGGCTGCATGTTTCGTTCTGCCGGTAGAGGATAGTATGGAGGGTATTTTTGATTCCTTGAAATATGCTGCCCTGATCCACAAGAGTGGAGGGGGAACCGGGTTTTCCTTTTCCCGGTTGAGGCCAAAGGATAGTAGGGTAGGGTCGACAGGTGGAGTGGCGTCGGGTCCGGTTTCCTTTATGAGGATATTTAACACAGCTACAGAGCAGGTCAAACAGGGTGGGACCAGAAGGGGAGCAAATATGGCGATATTAC
>CAYTDY010000442.1:0-1648 GCA_964436665.1 uncultured Desulfobacteraceae bacterium | reverse complement strand
CTCTTAATTATTTGAAGGCAACTGGCCTGCGATTAGCAATTATCTTGAATTTTTCGAAAGAAAAACTTGAATATAAAAGAATTGTTAAATAATCGTTCGTGATAATTAGTGATAATTTGTGGCTAATAGTAATGTTTTTTCTTTATCCAGCATCAAGCATCCAGCATCGCTTCGTATCAATGTGCCATATCACATAAGATAAATTATATTAAATTTGCATTATTTTATTGATTTTTATGTAAAAACATTATAATAAGCCAGAAAACGTTCCAGTTATCATAAATAGGCCCTTACATGTACCTTGACTATTGGAATTTGAAAAAGTTTCCCTTTGAGAATGTGGCTGATCCTAGCCTTTTTTACCTATCTCAATCCCATGAAGAGGCCCTGAGTCGCCTGATCTATACAGCTAAGATGAGTAAAGGTGCAGCCATGCTCACCGGGGATATCGGCTGCGGCAAAACCCTGATAAGCCGTGTGTATACCAATAAGATGAGAGCAGTAGGGGCTGACGTTGCCCTGCTGACGAATCCCCCATACAGACCTATAGAGTTCCTGCAGACAATACTCTATCAACTGGGTATTGAGGAACCCCCTGATTCTAAGATTAAGCTTCTCCAAATTCTCAACAGAAAGATGATCAATAATCTGGAACAGAGAAGGGACACAATCCTTATTATAGACGAGGCCCACATCTTGCGTGAAGAAACCTTTGAGGAGGCGAGGCTCCTGCTCAATTTTCAGAATAGCCACCGGTTCTTACTGACCCTTCTTTTAATCGGGCAACCTGAGCTGAAGACCAAGATGAGGCAGATGAAACCATTTGATCAGAGGATACCCATCAGGTTTCATCTCCAGCCCTTTGGTTTTTTGGATACGGCTAAATACATCCTGTTTAGGGAGCAAAAGGCGGGTTTTATCAAGAACATCTTCACCAAAAAGGCCATAAAAAAAATCTATGAATACACCGGGGGCCTCCCCAGACAGATAAACTCGGTATGTGATCTGAGCCTGTTGATTGCATTCAATGAGAAGAGGAAAATCATTAATCCAGCTGTCATAGAAAACGTTATTGAGGATTTGGAATAGAAATGATTCGCTTTTCTAAGATAATCGAAGAGGATTTAGAGCAAGGGCCAAAAAGAAGGGCTCATATCAGAGAGGTGAGCCCCAGAAAGATGGATATCTTCGAAAAAGAGGAACTGGAGCCGAAGAAGACCAGTGAGGGGGCAAAAGCTGTTTACAGGGACCTTTCTTCCCTGGCAGACAAGGTAGAGGCGTGGGTTCAGAATAACGAGAAGATACAGATCCCTGAGATAGCGTCACTCTCGCGCTCTATTGTTGAGAAAAACCTTATCGATGACCTGCACCATTGTCTTACCTTTGAGACCGCAGAAGGGGCTCCGTTGCCTTTACACTCCATAAAGGTCACGAGCGTATCGCTCAAGATCGGCGCGGGAATGGACTATGATAGCAGGGGACTCGCTGACCTGGCAACAGCTGCCTTCCTGCATGATGTGGGCATGTATGCGATGCCCCAGGATATTCTGAACAAAAGAGGTACCTTGAGCAACCAAGAATTTAAGGAGATCCAGCGTCACCCGGAGATAAGCGCAGATATACTTTCTCGCTCAGAAGGTGACTACGC
>CAYTDY010000441.1:0-1652 GCA_964436665.1 uncultured Desulfobacteraceae bacterium | reverse complement strand
TGGCATAACATAGCCACAAAAGAATCTTGACTTTCAACGGAATAACTGCCCAATGAAATGCAGCGCCTATTTCATCGGGGAGAAGCCTATTCCTCTGGGGTGCTGATCTATACCAATCCACCAACTCCCACGACAAATAATGCCAATACCTCCCCTAAATCATTACTATCTTGATATAAAAGAACAGCGATCCGTTTTTCAGATAGTACCCACCAAAATCATGGTTTACGTTTACAAGCATGCCCCGTTAAATCCTAAAAGGCTATTTAACTGGGGCATGCCCCGCTGTGCCCCGTTAAATTTTTATCCAGTGAAATTCCTAAGGACCATTTCACAGGGACCGAAGGATAGCGAAGCGGATTTAACTGGGGTTGACAATGTGCCTTATTGCAGGATAAATCACTGTGGAGATATCAATGCTTGATTAGTTATTCAAATTGTATTAATTTAAGACAATAAATTTTAGAGGATAATGCCATGACAAGGATGATATCAGTGCCGGAAACCCTGATTCAGAAAATATCAAAAGCAGGAAGAGCTTTTCAGGCTTTGGAGGATGAGTTGGAAGATTTTTTACTTGTATCGGATGCTGAATTTATTGAAAAGATGCGACGATCAAAAAAAGCACACATTGAGGGCAACACCAGATCCTTCCACAACCTGAAAAAAGAATTATGTATCGATTAGAAACGACTTCCACTCAAACATGCTCCAAAAGATTTGAGAGGCCTTCAAAAATACAGGATAGGAGACTATCGGGTGTTTTTTTGGGTAGATCATAATGAAAAAACAATTGTACTATATGGCATTGAGCATCGCAGGTCAGCTTATGACAAATTCAAGAAAAAATAACATTACTCAAAATTGGCAGATAGCCAATCTATTTTCTTCAGAATTCTTTAAGGTACCGGCTTATCCAGTTTCACAAGATCTTTTATCATGGAGTTCTAAATATCTCATGAGTTCCAATCCTTCTCAGCAGATATGTTTCTCCCAAGATCTGAAATGTAAAGCGATAGCTCTCTGTTATGCGGCCCTCCCACATGGTTTGATGCCCTTTGATCTTCTTAAGGCGTAAGGATGGATGACGAGGATTCTCACGGCTCTTTGCTGAGGTGCCTCATAAGCTCTTCAGCGTTCTCGAAAGGCTCTGATATTTCTCCCCTGGCAATAGCTTCATCAGCCTCTTTTTCTTTTGCTTGCCACTCCTTTGTCCAGAACCAAGCCTGATCCTTTGAGATAAGTTTCTTGGGGATAAGGAGAAGCCCCTCTTCTATTGCCTCTACTTCCAAAAAATCCCCTATTTCTAAACGAAGTTTCTCAAATGCCTCCTTAGGAATGGTTATTTGGTGTTTTGGGCTAATCTTGGTAACTGCCATATCTCCTCCAAGTTTTTCTTTACTGTAAAGAATCTTACCATCTTACTTGAAAGCTGTCAATGTCTAAAACTTCTTCCATTCCAATTCAAGAAAACAGGTGCTTTGATACTCACAAAGCATTTGGAGAACTTGCCTCTGGAGGGCTCGCCCGCCGTCAGTTGGGCGGGTTTGACCCCATCTTCATGTAATGTTCCCTTTTACAATTTCCCTTGACATACATTCAAATGCTGATAAAATACAATATGACATACAAAAAGGAGTTTGCATATGAAA
>CAYTDY010000440.1:0-1662 GCA_964436665.1 uncultured Desulfobacteraceae bacterium | reverse complement strand
ATCCGGAGAATATTAAAATCGGCACTCCTCTTACAGCAGACTTTGTAGAAAGGGGCAGTTGGCATTTTGTGGAAGAACTGGCTAAAGAGAGAAAGATGTACCTGGTATTTCGGGTTTAGTAATCCGAATGACAAGTGCCATCTACCTAAATTTCCTCACGATTTGATCCAGAAAAAATTGATCTTTTCTGATATTTACACACATTGAAGGCTTAAAATATTATGCCTGCTTATGGAAATGGACAAAACGCCGTATTTACAGAAACAATTTTTATGTAAATTTACTAACTGTTTCATTTTCTTATCGATTTTGGGGATATTGAATTGCAGAGACGTAATATAATACGCCTTTTAGGGCCTATAATATTTATGCAGGCCTTAATAAGGCCTTTTTATATTGCAAACCCCGCCAGGAAGTTCTATATTAATTGTACAATTGTACGAATAATGGAGTAAATCGATGAATCTTGTTGTTGATACTTCTGTGATAATTGCAGTCATCACAAATGAAAAACATAAAAAGCAGTTGATCGAGGTTTCGAAAGGTACTGATTTAATTGCTCCGTCATCTTTGCACTGGGAAATAGGAAACGCATTTTCTGCCATGTTTAAACGAAAGAGAATTTCATTAGAAAAGGCAATGGCCGCCTTAGCGGGTTATCGGCAGATCCAAATTAGGTTCTATGATGTTGAGCTTGAAATGGCTCTTGAACTCTCCTCCAAGCTCAATTTGTATGCCTATGATGCCTATGTTATTGGGTGTGCTCTGGAACACAATAGCCCCATAGTGTCACTCGATGGCGTTTTGCTTGATGCTGCTGAGAGGGCTGGGGTGGCCACAAGAAAGGTGATGTCATGACAATTTATACATTTTCTGAAGCTCGGCAAAAATTCGCCTCTATTCTCGAAAAGGCAAGGAGAGAGGGAAAAGTTCTCATTAAACGAAAAGATGGATCTCTTTTCGCGATTCAACCCGTCTCTAAGGAGGAATCCCCGCTTAACGTTAAGGGCATTGATCTTGGATTGTCCGCAGCCGAAATCGTCGATATCGTTCGCGAGATTCGAGAGAGATAATTGCTCAAGAATGGCTCATGGCCTGCTAACCAATCACTGCGCCTGACCTGTCAGGGACTTCGACCCTTTCAGGCAGGCGAGTTCTACCGTTATTTTGTTTAAGAGAAATAATGACTGTTCCTGCCAAAATTTCTGAGTTAGTTGAACGTTTCGACCGAAACCTGGAAGCTTACAAGCAAGGCAAATATAACGAGACCCAGGTGCGTCTCGAATTTATAAATCCCTTCTTTGAAGAATTGGGCTGGGACATCACCAACAAACAGGGCTATGCTGAGGCATAACCTTTTATGTGAAGTTATTAACTGTTTCATTTTCTTATCGATTTTGGAAGTACTGCGTTGTAGAGACGTAAAATAATACGCCTTTTAGGACTTATAATACCTATGTTCTCCTGCATCTAAATAGTCTTAATTATGGGCATAAGGTATTGCCATATGGAGTATGATTTATTAAAATCGATCTATGAGTAAGACATTTGAGATAGTCCTTCAACTGGTTCAACAAAACAAGATTCTGATATCTGATCACGGCTATGATGAATTGGCAGCAGATGACATTTTTATCAACGATATCATTCAAGGGATAAAAA
>CAYTDY010000439.1:0-1669 GCA_964436665.1 uncultured Desulfobacteraceae bacterium | reverse complement strand
TTAAAAATATTGTTGAAGAAACAGACCTTCCCTGGGATGACAATTATCTCAACATCCTTGAAATGGAAGCCCTTTTTGGCAATAGCGCAGAAAAGATAGCTGAATTCATCATATCTTCCTCATCCGGCGATAACTTTTAACGCAATTGTCAATAGTATATAGTGACTTTAAGAAGGCCTTGGTGGGCAAAAGCTAATCAAAGCTTGTATCTATTTTAGTAGAAATAACTATTTATGCCTTTTGATATAGAAGATATCCACCAATCTATCGTCTCCCAAATCAAGGAGATTGAAACCCATTCTCTTAACTTTCTATTTTCATCGAAAAAGTCACCTTACCTGGATATTGACTCAATTTATGCCTGCTTTGAAAAAGAATGGGAAACAGTGAAACCATTTCTCCAAGATAAAGACCGGCAGCAGGACTTAGCCTATATTCTCTTCCCAAAGAAACCTTATGTCTTGAATGTCATTAAAAAGCTACGTGATATTTTTCTCACTTCTTCCCTTCCCCACCTCTTTATCCTTCTGGATATCTGTATCGCAAAAATTTTGACAGAAATTTCAGGGAAATATAGAAAGCAGCTTTCTCCACAATTACTCCTTGAATTGCTAAACTTTTACAAGCTTAGGACACCGGAATTCTTGATTATAGCCAAGCCGATCATCCAGGTCATTATGGATCAGGCAAAAAGCTTTAATCATGCAATCAAATCTCATGCCTGTGAGGTTCTAATTAATAACTATGAAAGTGAAGTTCTTTTTATCTTTATCTCATGTGCCCTGGATCTAAAAGAAGAGGAAAAACAGGTCCTTTTTCAAAGTCTAACTGCCTTTCAAAAGATCTATCGAAAATTTCTTGAGTTACATGTGGGAATCCGGGAAAAAAATCTGATAAGCCTGAGATGGTTTGGCATTTCTTACGATCAGCTAAGGCAAAAAAGGAAATGGAGGGACAGTTTCTCTAATTTGGTCAGGCGCTTTATTGAAGATCTAAAAAAAAGAAATAAAAGGGAAGCAATACAAATCGGGCGCTTTCTTGTTCTCCGCTTTAACAATGAAGATATCCTTAGGGTTATTCACTATGAAATCAGCAAAGACCCCGATCTTTCCTTTGAAAAGCCTCTAGCACAGTTCATCTATCGTCAAACCTATAAGGTTATGCAAGAATTTCGCAAAAACTATATATCTCAAAATGTGGATACAGAACTCACCCAGGCCATTTCCGAAACCGAAGCCCGGTCTATTAATGTCATGCGCATGGTTACGGTTGCCAGGGTGCCGGCACATGTTATTTTAAAAGGATTAGGTAAAGATACCCGGCCCATCAAAAACTATTCCATCCTCCCCGAATTCATGGAAAAATTGGATGAATTTAACCTGAAGGCCCTCTTTGAGCTTTATCCTATTCCTCCCATTTCCCAGCAGGCATTTAATCTCGTCGCTAACATCACCGATAACACGGAATTAGGACGTGATGAGTTTTTCAATTTTATAGCATATATGGAAAAATTGCTTATCTTTTTGCAGAGACAAAATGAAATGGACATCACAGTAAAGGAAGGCTCTGTCTATGGGCTTATCAAAAATCCCTACCAGCTTAATTCCTTAAACCTGATTAAAGAAGGTGCTTACTTTGCTTCAACTGGGCTATGGTATCAAAACACAAT
>CAYTDY010000438.1:0-1688 GCA_964436665.1 uncultured Desulfobacteraceae bacterium | reverse complement strand
CTACCTCATCATCCGTAATCTTTAGGCCAATTCTGGCAGCCTCCTGACTGATTAATCTCTTATTTATCAGGCTATCCAGGGCCTTTTGTTTGAGTTGAAATACCTTTATAAGATTATCGTTCCAGTATTCTTTATACTGTTTCTGTAATGCATCAAGCATATCCCTGTAAGTCGCATCATATTCTTGCCCTGTGATCAGATCACCATTTACATAGGCAATCTTTGAGCCTGGCCTTTCCCGGATTGCGTAGACACCCCAGAAGATAAAGACAACGGCGATGAGGCCAACCATTACCTTAATCATAATACCTTTAGTATGCTTTCTCATTAGCGTGATGAACATGTAACTTGACCTCCTTTAATTAAAACTCAATCCCTTTTCTTGCCTCTATCCCATTATGAAAAGGGTGCTTGATCTCTTCTATAACGGAGACAAGGTCAGCCTTTTCAATTAGCTCCTTGGGGCAATTTCGTCCGGTAAGAACCAGTTCGAGATCATCTGGTTTTTTATCTAAAAGATCAACCACCCTTTTTAGAGGTATCAGATTAAAATCAACAGCTACATTGATCTCATCTAAAACAAGGATATCATATGCATCTTTTTCTATAAGCTCTTCGGCCTTTTCAATCGCTTTATTGGCTTCCTCAAAGTCTATCGGTGATGGATTTTTGGGGTCAATAAGCTCTGTTGTTCCATAGCGGAAAAGATCAATTCCAAGCTTTTTAAGGCTTTTCACTTCTCCATAATTCCATATCTTCATAAAGTGAATAATAGCAACCTTGAAATTATGTCCAGCAGCCCTCATAGCGAGACCGAGGGAGGCGGTTGTCTTTCCCTTTCCACGCCCTGTATAAATTTGTATCAGACCGAGACTATCCTTTTTTTTCATTGAGTGTTCGTTTCTTTAATTAGGACGCAGATTTACGCTGATAACCGCGGATCAGTTATTTCTTTATATTTATAATCTTGACAATCTGCGTTGATCTGCGTTCAAATGGATAATCAGTTTAATTTGCATCGAAATAATGTAAATCCAAAATCCACAATCCAAAATTCCTTAATTGTCCACTTTTTAACCGATTAAAATATTTCTGTCAATCTAAGCGGTTAAAGAATTGTGTCTAAGTTAAGAAAATGTTATAGATTTTTGTATATATAGGGTCATATAATTTACAGGTAAGCGATCAGAGATCGGAGATCAGTGAGGCACAAAACGAAGGGTGAAAGGGGAAGGTAAGCAAATGCTAAAACAGGGATTAGTCCAGGTCTATACAGGAAAAACTGGGCAGATAAATCTTTCCCACATAGGTCTTTGTCTTAGGGCCACGGGGCAAAATCTGCGCACATTCTTTATGAGTTTTCTTCGCCACCCATTTATAGATACAGAGGATAGGGCATTTTCCTTTCTTAAACCTAACGTAGTGGTCGAACGCTTGCCTTTAGTAACTATGCTCTCTGAGGAAAACTTAAATGACAGTGACATAAATAAGATAAATAAATCCTTTGAACATATTCAGGAGATAATTTTTAGTGGATCTTTCGATATCATTATACTTGAGGGAATTAATCAGGCCGTTGATAGGGATATTGTCCCTGTGAGCACTGTCATCAATCTTATAGAAAAAAAACCAGCCAATGTGGAATTGGTCTTGACTGGCAGGAATGCAAAGGCTGAGATTATTGAACA
>CAYTDY010000437.1:0-1705 GCA_964436665.1 uncultured Desulfobacteraceae bacterium | reverse complement strand
CGTCCATTCGCCGGGCATAGTCTTTTCCCTGTGCATCCAGCTTTGGTGCATAGTCTTCCAGCAGGGCCTGGCTGAAGCCCTGCATAGCCCTTAGAGGCGCCCTTAGATCATGAGAGACGGAGTAGGCAAAGGACTCCAATTCGGTGTTTATTTCCTCAAGCTTTCTGGTGCGATTCTCTACCAACTCTTCAAGGTGTGTGCGGTATTTCATTAACTCTTCCTCTGCCTGCTTGCGCCTTTCGGCCATCTTATTAAAAGCCGCAGCCAGTTCGCCAATCTCGTCTTTCGTTTTTATTTTAACTCTGTATTCGAGATCTCCTTCACCTATTATTTTAGCGCCTCTGGATAACTTTTCCAGTGGTTGTGTGATGGAACGAGACATTAAAAAGGAAATGAGAATACCCAGTCCAATCAAAACAAGAGAAGCAGCTAACATACTGTTTCTTGCTGCAAAGGCAGGTCTTAAAACCTCCTTTGCGTCGTGCCCTACCATAAGGACCCATCCTAAACCCTCAAATTCTCTATAGCCTTTAGACCGGGCATAAGAAAAAAGCCTTTCTATTCCGCCATCCTCGGCGGTGAAGAAGCCTCTTTCATTTTGTATCATTTTAAGCAAATTTTCATTGGGCATCTTTCCCAAAAACTTGAAGGCCCTTGTCCTGTAAATCAGCAACCCGTCTTGTGTAATCAGTATTATGCTTGTCGTCTCGTATTTTTTTGTGATTATCTCTGCCTCCCTTATGACCTCCTTGATGGAAAGGTTGGCCTTCAATATTCCCAAAAAATTACCCGCTTCATCATCAATCCTTATCCCGATAGCAATGCCACGCGCTCCCCAGCTTTCATCATGTTCCACATCACTTATGTAAAACTCTCTCTCTTGTGATTTGCCACCACTCCTCATCGTCCTGCCTGTAATCAGCGGTTTTTATCGTTTGAGCAATATTTGCTCCAAACCTGTTTGTCACAAAAATTTTTTCAAAAACCTTATAGCCATATCTCCTTTCATAGAATTGAACTATGTGCTGTCTCAGATCATTTGACAATGTATTGCTGATAATACCCTGCATGAACGGAGTAATTTGATCTTTAGGCGCTGAAATCCATTTTTTATCTTCTTGATTAATGTATTCTTGAATATTATGTAATTTCTCAAATGCACGGTTTGATTCTGAAACCATCTCTTTCACCAATGCTTCTGTAGAGTGACTTTGAAGCGCCTCGATCTTCCGATAAATGCTATGATTAATCCTTTGCAGGATTTCCTCTGCCAGAAACATAGAACTTTCGCCAACGGATTGTTGTAAGAATTTCTGGCTTACACTAGTTAAATAAAGTGACAGTGCAACCATGAGCAGAATAATGAGCAAAAAGCTTGCTGTCAGTTTTGTGCCTATTCTCAATCTCATACAATGCCCTGTTAATAGTGTAAATACTTAAGCTTGCCGTCAACAATCCGGGCAGGATGCAGAGGAAAGGGTATTTCATGCTCTCCTGGTTTAACATCAAGGACACCGAAAACTCCCGGGTACATGAACCCTTCTTCCAGTATAACCTTTACATTGTCACGGGAAATTTTCTTGTCTTGCAGCAGACCCGCTATGAATATTAGAAAGTCATAGCTGATTGCCGAAAACATATTAAAGGGTTTAGCGTACCTGGCTTCGTATTTTTCTTTCGCCTCTTTTGCAAAAAGATAGTTCGG
>CAYTDY010000436.1:0-1729 GCA_964436665.1 uncultured Desulfobacteraceae bacterium | reverse complement strand
AGGAGTTGATCGCAGCCTCAAATACTATGCAAATTAAGGTATTAGATCACATCATCATAGGCGACAACAAATATTTCAGCTTTGCAGACGAGGGACTGATTGAGGAATATAATATGAATCTTTTGAGTATCAAGGGAGCCAAGGGGAGATGAGGATATTATGCGATCATTAGAACATCAGGTTATTCAGTCGCAGGCTGTTTCTCAAAAATTGATTATGACTATCCGTGCATTGAGAGCGAGAAGAAGGTAAAATAAGCTGTCGGGTAACGGGCCGGAGGGCGGTTTGGGCAAAAACGTGGTAATAACTTTCAAAACATAGTAATAAACATGGCAATAAAGCTGATCCTGTTGTGGAACCACTTCTCTGCAACCCTAATTGCGAAGTGGAGTTAAGTTCAATTTTTAGTATCAAGATGGGAATCAATATATGAACAAACTGAGCTCGGAAAAGATCGAGTTTATAACCAAATGCCTGAAAGAAAATAAGCCCCTTCCTGATAGCTATAGATATATCATTCCTTTTGAGACAAAGAAGGAATACGAGTTCACTTATGTAAGCGAGGGGCAATGAAAGAAAAGAAATACTGGCAAATAAATACCGACAAATTAGTAGAAGATATTGAAAAGGTCACTCTTAAAGCCAAAACAGAAGAAGACCTCAAAATGGGCATGGAACCCATACTTCAGAAAACATTTAAAAAGATGGGCATTGATATTGACATTGTCAGATACGAGAAAACATCTACAAGTTTTCGAGGGAGACCTGACGCGGTCTATGGGTATCTAACAATAGAATATAAAGCTCCAGGCAAATTATCGAAAAAGACTGACATCAAAGTAGCTACAGAACAACTTCAACGTTATTTAGGTGAGCAGGCTATAGACTTTGGGCAGCGGAAAGAAGATTTCCTGGAAAAAGCGGTCGGTGTCGCTACTGACGGAAAACATATACTTTTCCTGAGATTTACAAAAGTTCCCACAGTTTTACTTACACCTATGCCCATAGATGAGATGCAGGCTGTCCTTTTCCCTGAGATTAAAGCAATACGTGGTTTTCAGGTTTTAGGCCCCTATCCAATAAATAAATCAAGCATTAGTAATCTGTTGATATTTGTTAGGGCTTCAGCCCGACGTCCCTTAACTGCAGAAAACCTTGCTGCTGTATTTGCCCCTACTTGTCAGATAGCACGACAAACAGTATCTGAATTGTATTCCATGCTAATGAGAACGCAGAGGAGGAAGGCACCTTCCAGAATAAAAACATTCTTCCAGGAGTGGGATAGAATCTTTGGTGTTGTCTATGGGCAGGAACTTGAAAAGGCAGAGAAATCCGCTGAGGAGACTGCAAGTTTATATCAAATACCAGGAGGTGTTAGACTCAAACAATTGCTTTTTGCAATTCACACCTTTTATGCCTTCCTTATGAAGGTCATTTCCATTGAGCTTGTGTCATTGCAAGATAGAAGCACAGTAAAGTCTTTTGTTACAGGACTCACTGCAATGGACGATGATGAATTGAAGACCAGATTAACTTATTTGGAGAGCGGAGCAGATTTTAGTGACCAGGGAATTGTAAACTTTTTGGAAGCAGATTTTTTCTCATGGTATCTTGATGGATGGGACTCACAGATTGCAAATGTTTTTCGTGGTATTGTAAATGCACTCTCTGATTTTGAACCAGCAACACCAATTCTTGAACCTGAATGGACAAGAGACTTACTGCAAAG
>CAYTDY010000435.1:0-1749 GCA_964436665.1 uncultured Desulfobacteraceae bacterium | reverse complement strand
TTGATATGTCTGGATTCAAGACCCTGACTGAAGGTGATCGTGTGAGCTTTGAAATGGAAGAGAGTGATCGAGGCCCTGAGGCAAAGAGCGTCAAAAGGCTTTAATTTGCTTCTATATTGCTATAAAGGGCATCTTGTAAAGATAAGATGCCCTTTTGCTTGAATAACCCTGGGAGGGATGGTAAGGCCGTCACATGTGGATCAATCCTTCACAGGCGGAAAGAATACTCCGCCTGCGACCGATGGCGTTAATCTAAATTATGTTTTGAGATAAACTTGGCAAGGAGGCTTTCTTTTTCATCAAAAGGCTGGGTTACAGGTGTGCAGGCATGGGACTCAATAAGGTTAAGATCAGCCAAGGCCCTTTTAATGATCCACACAGGATTTGGGTTGTAAATTTGCATAAGATCTTTAAGCAATTTACCTATTTCCCAGATTTGATTTAAATAATCACTTTTTTCCCTTTCTTCCTCTAACATCCCCAGCGAAGCCCTGGTTACGTTATTCCAGATTCTTGGTGCTATATTTGCTCCTATTGAAAGTACACCACTTAGGCTTGGGTACTCTAAAAACCTAACTTCATCTCCATCATAGACCCTAAAATCAGGTCTCCTGTTCAGGGCCTTCTGGTAATTAGTTGCCCTGGTAAGTGAACCCCTAAAGATTAATGCCTTAATCTTTCCTATTTTACTTAAATCCTTCAGGATGCTTGTGCGGATGTTACATCTTTTTAGAGGTCGGTCTAAGAGGTTAATCAGTCCTGGATCGTTATAAATTACAAAAGGATACCTTGTATTCGATGTAAGATCCTCATAATAGTTATATAGGCCCCTGTTACTATGATAAAAAAGTGGTGAATCAAGCCAAAAAACCTTTCCCTTATAATTATATGATTCCAGGAGATCTTCAAAGAGAGCCAGTATCTTTTTAGTACTTTCTACCGAATCTTCACTTATCCAAAGAAAGATCGGTACTTTACCCTGAATGAATGCAGTAGCCTTTTCAAGGAGATCTATTTTCAATTGTGTACTAAGACCCCTGCCCTCCCCTATCCGGGGACTTGCCAGGAGTATTGCATTGGCATAAGGTAAAACCTTCTTCAAAAGAGAATCCAGTCCCTTGCTATCAATGCCTCCCTTATCATTAAGAGGGGTAATGAGATCAACTATCAATCCTTTAGGTGGTTTTTTAGCTTCCATTTAATCTAAATTCCTTTCCACCTAAGAGACCATGTAAATGGACAATACCTTTAACTCGTTTTGATTTATCCACAATGGGTAATACAGTAATAGCATTGTGTTCCATTAAGGTTACTGCCTCGGATACCTTTTTATCCTCATCGATCATCTTTGGAGATGTTGACATTATCTTCTCCACCTTTAATCCCGTTATATCTTTCCATTTTAAAAGGGCTCGTCTGATATCACCATCTGTGACAATACCAATTAAAACAAGATTATCATCTGCAACCAGAGATACACCTAACTTTTTCTTGTTAACCTCAAAAATAGTCTCCCTAACTGTTTTGTCTATAGTAACTAATGGTATCTGGTCTCCTGTCAACATAACCTCTTTAATATTGATTGAAAACCTGTCCCCCAAGCTACCACCTGGGTGAAACCTTTTAAAGTCCTTTCTGTTAAACTGCCTCCTATTTACAAGAACAACAGCTAAAGCATCACCCATTGCCAGGGTAGCAGTTGTGCTGGTTGTAGGTGCGAGACCCAAAGGACATGCCTCTCTTTCCACC
>CAYTDY010000434.1:0-1760 GCA_964436665.1 uncultured Desulfobacteraceae bacterium | reverse complement strand
TGGCAAATACTTGTATTTTGATGATCTTAACATATCTCTTACTAGTTGTTCTCCAGCAGAACCACTTCCAATAATCAGTGTCTCCAGGCGTCTTTTTCTATTAGAATCTGAGTAATAGAGGCGGAAAAAGGCCCGAATCCCGGTAATAAAAAAGAAGGTGAGGAAAAAGTCGATAAAGATAACAGACCTGGGAAAACCTGAGAAGATTTTCATATCCCTAAAAACCAAGGCGACAACTGCAATTATAGGAGATGTTAAGGCTGAGGACTTTATAATAGATACAACTTCCTCAAGTGATATATAACGAAAGGAGATATGATAGAGACGAAAAATCCAAAATACCAGGATCTTAACCGGAACAATCATCATTGCAATGAAAAGGATTTGATAAAGATACCGCGTCCCGACTATCTCAATCGATCCTAAACGAATTGCATAGGCAAGAAAGAGCGATAGGGCAATTAGAATTATATCAACAACTATGGCCAGAGATTTCTTATGGTATGATGCAGAATTAAATAGTTTGTCTAATCTTTCCTTTATCATCGCCGCCATTCCTGTTAAACCTCAACGGGCACTCCTCTACCATTTTATAAAATGGCTGTACTCTTTTTCTAAAAACAGCCTGTCCCGCCTGCCCCGTAGCTCCAGAAGATGGTACTGGGGCTTGCCCCGATAAATCTGCTTTCTTATTTAACTGGGGTGAAATGCTTTCCCTTTTTATTTAACCGGGGCGTATTTCATTGGGGTCAATTCCTTAATTTGGAATTCCTAAATCCCTAAATTCTTAAATTGCCTATCTCTTACAACCCAAAATCACTGAGATAACCCGATCAAGATCCTCTTCTGTCATGACAGTTCCAGAAGGCAAACAGAGACCTCGATTGAATAGATCTTCCGCTACCTCCCCTCCAACCACCTTTACCCCGTGAAATTCGTTTACGACAGCTTGGCGGGTTAAATTGACGAAGTCACAGCATCGCGTATTTAACTTGTCAGAGCGTATTTCACCGGGGCGCACCTTATACCTTTCCCTTACTTTCTGCGCTCTGCGCCTTGCGCCCCTTCACATCGAAGAGTGGCTGCAGGTGCATTGGCTTCTCTCCGAGGCCACACTGGCGGAGCCTCGATATTTTGGTCTTTCAAAGCAAAATTACCGAAAGAAGCCTTGAGCAGAAATCGGTAAGGATTTGTTATTGCGAAAGACTCGCCGAAAAACTTCAAGAGTTCCTGGCGGAGCTGGGGAATACGTGTGCCTAAAAACGACAGTAATTTTTAACCCGTTGATTTTACTATTTCTTCACTTTTTTCTTGCCTGGCCGCCGTCCTTTTGGAGGGACAGGGGCAATATAGGATTGTTCCCTTCTTTCTTTCAAGCTAACAAGTTTACCAACCTCTTATCCTTCCTCTAATATCTGCAGAAACTCCTGAGCATTAACCGGGTTAAACTCTCTGATATCCAGGTTTCTATAAATATGTCTATTTTCTGAAACGAGATAATCAACTTTTTCAAACTCAGCAAAAGCAACGATCAGGCCATCTCCCTCCTTTAATCCTTTTTGATCTCGATATTTTTCAAATAACTTTACCGGAACATCCAACATCGACTGATGTTGTATCTTTTCACTGGAATAGATAAATCTATAAAAATCCCCTTCCAAATCCTCAGCGATGTTTCTTTGAACCTCTTTTCGGATTATCTCGGACAATAAAAGTTGGAAGTCTTCCAACTCTTCAATGAGAAACCTTACCGCATCCAG
>CAYTDY010000433.1:0-1778 GCA_964436665.1 uncultured Desulfobacteraceae bacterium | reverse complement strand
AATTTGTAGTTTTTTGATCATACAAAATAGTAACGTTGGCGTCAAGGCTGCTTTTCGAAGTAATGGGGGACGTTGTTGACTACGTTGAATAACTCTTTTTGTTTATCAATAGAACTCTTGAAATAAGGAGTATTAAATCCTTTATTTCTCATTGAGAACTCTCAAAAACCAATCCACGATTGCCCTTAGTCGTTTATCAATAAGAGAAAGTGAGGAGTAAAATGAATCTCTCATTCATGTGCCAGCTTTTTAGCCGCGGCCAATATCGCTGGCTGTAAGGGTGGACGTTGGTTCCAAAACGATTTACGATTACAAGAGTGATAATGCATATCTTGGTTACTTGTTAGCTTCAACAGTGGAGGATACCTCTGATAATCTCACCAAAGTAACTTCAATGATTTCTTCTTTCTTCCCTTCTATCGCAATTTTTTCCATTTGTTTTGAGACTTCAGCAGAATAATACTTTTCCCCACATTCATTACAAACTTTTGCTGGAACTTCCTCTATTACAATTAACTTATCTCCCCATCTAAAATCTACTGTTACCTTTTTATCTTCTAGAATACCTTTACGGCAAAAATAGCATGTTTCCATCTCTCTATACCCCCTTATGAAAGGATCTTTCCATTTTGGTGCTCTTGGAATGTATACAGTGATATAGGGGACGTACATAAAATTATAAGATTCTATGATGGGGGACGCTCGTGCAGAGATTGCATAACTTTTTTACCCCAAGAGCGTTGAGAACGTTTGGTTCGTTAGGATCGTTGAGAACGTTAATTCAGCTCATAGATAAAAGGAACGGGTCAAATCTACTTTTGACTCTTGTTAAGCTCATAAGTTGATATCGAGATTGGTTAATCGTTCTTGGTTATTCGTTGAGTATAATAGTGTCTTGAATCGTAAATTTTTACAATCCCGCATCGTAAACTATACCTCTTCCTATTGAGGTAAAAAGAGGGATTGAAGCCACATGTTCGTGCTGCAATTCTTATTGTCCGCTTTCTACCAGATAGTCGAAGCTATGCCAGATTCTCTTATTCGCTCATCTCTCGTAATCAACGTTGTTTTAAAGAAAATGGAAGTTGCTACAATCAACTTGTCATGCATTTCCATATCCACTTCAATTCTATCTGCTACCTTAAGGATATCGACATCCAGAGCTGCTATATCAAAGTTCTCATAGTCCCCTATTTTCTTAAGAGTCTCCTCAAATGTTAGAGTTATTCTCCCTTTTTTGGCGATAAATATTATTTCTGCAAGAACAATAGATGGAACTATAATTATACCTTCTTCGATAGTTTGTTCAAAAGCCTTTAATGCGTTTCTGCTTAGACGAGGGTCGTCAGTAAAATACCATACGAGGGAATGTGTATCAGTTACATAGTCCATGTTCTTCCCTATTCGTACTCATAGGAAAAGAGAGATTTTTTTGACTCAAGAAACAATGCCTCATCTATTTGGCTGCCCCTCCAGATTCCTTTTAAGGAACCCCGTTTTCCTGTTTGTTTTGTCTTTGGTATCAACTCAGTGGCCAACAGGTGGATAATTCTGTATAGTTTGGGCATCATTTCCCCTGGAACTCCTTCTAATTCTTTTAAGATTTTTTCTTTATATATTGATAGCATTTTCTCCTCCATTGATCTAATGTGACTTTAGCGTCCGTGCAGACATTGCATAACTTCTTTAATAATGGGGGACGTTGTTGACTACGTTGAATAAGTCTTTTTGTTTATCAACAGAACTCTTGAAATAAGGAGTATTAAAACCTTTATTTC
>CAYTDY010000432.1:0-1782 GCA_964436665.1 uncultured Desulfobacteraceae bacterium | reverse complement strand
AACAACTTACTACAATTAAACCAATACTTGTTATCAAAAAACTAAATCTGTGATATCTTGCCATTCAATCTACACGATGTTTTGATATCACAAAGATATCCAAAAGGAAATGCTTGATAAAATCAGAGGTGTTACAAATCTATATGAATCGCGGCTACAGGCTGGCAGGATTGCACACTTTCTGCCACATATCCCCAATCCGAAAGTTTTAGTGGGAGGTTCACGTCCCGGTCCAGGTGGTTCCGGCGGTTGGGCTCCTGGAATCGCTTCAGGCATCATAATAAAGCCCATATCCAAATCAATTTTATCTTCGGGAACCATTTTTTCATAGGCTACCTTTGATTCACTAACCAGGTATTTGCCGTCTTTACCTTATGCTGGCTGATTGGATTCCTTCTTATCAGGCATTCCTGACTATTTAGGCCATCCCCTTGACTGTTCGGGATAGAAGGCCTTGCAACATGTCCTGATGCTGCCTCTCATCCGCTGCGATTTTCCTGAACACCTCGCTGAGTTTCAAAGCAGCCTGCTGCACTTCACTGAGAACTTCACCTAACTGCTCCTCCAATTCATAATTGTCAGCAAGTCCCTTATAAAGCTCTTCCATATACCCTTCTATCTCTATGCCCTCCTGGAGAACCTCAGCCGGAGAAACCTTCTCCTTCAACTTGGCGATGCGTCCGCTCAACAGGGAAAGCAATCCCTCAACCCCCTCACCGGTAATTTGAGATTTTACAGATATCCCATGACGGGATTCCAGATCCCTGGCGTGGTCTTCGGACTCAGACGCCAGAATTCTGAGTGTCTTGGCGATCTCCGCGTTGTCTGCATCTGCCGCTATATCCTCATACTGTTTTCTCATACCCCTCTCCAGAAGGATCACATCTGTCAAGACCTTTGAGATGTCCATCTTACTCCCCCTTTTCTAAAAAATCCCCCATCACCTCAAAAAAAAGCTCCAATACAATGTGCCCAATTTCTCACTTTAGCTCAACAGGCATTTCAAACCTATATTAACTGATCTAAAAACCAAGTCAATCTTCTTTTTCACCTCTCTTAGGGGTGGTACTGAGGTGTTGAATACTAACTGGACCTTAGTATTTTTCCACCTTGCTGATTTTATCGAATGCCAGTTGAAACCTGCAATGGCCAGCAACATAAAATCTATTATTATACTGCCCGGCAAATAGTTCAATCGACAATCGTCAGAATGAAGGCTCCCTTTGGCACGTAGATAACATCTTGAATTCCAGCATCGGGTTGATCCCACCCTGGCTCCAAGAATTTGCAGCAAGACAATAATTCCTCAACGCAAAAATGTCTAATTCCTAATGCCACTGTTTTCATAGAAGGTTAGAGCAACATCAAACTCGAGAGGGCTCTTTACTGACAGGGGTTTTGCTTAAGGTTCATGGCAATTTCAGCGGGTAATCTTAAAAATAAAAAAGCATCGGACAATTGCGCTTTTTGTGAGCCAAGCCTATCCTGGTAAAAAATGGAAGATTGGTGTAAATTGTCGGTGAAAGAAAATGAAGCGCTTGAAAGATGGAAGTTCAGGAGGTGTACTCTAAGATGGCAAAAGGGATAACATCAATTATTCGGGCCTTGCGGCACCGAAATTTCCGGTTGTTCTTCGGAGGCCAAGGCATCTCGCTGATTGGCACCTGGATGCAACGTATCGCCCTTTCTTGGTTGGTCTATCGATTAACAAATTTCCCTTTCTTGCTGTAAAAGGGGACATCCTATATTCCCCCTGTCAAGAGAAAAAATGAATAAGCTATA
>CAYTDY010000431.1:0-1784 GCA_964436665.1 uncultured Desulfobacteraceae bacterium | reverse complement strand
CTATTAGAAACATTAAAGGAAATAATCGTCCCTTTATGACCGAGGGAGCAAGGGCAGAATTGCTTGCCGCTCTCTGTTTTGTTGATGGGGTTGTTATTTTTACTGAGGATGACCCTCTTGTCATTATAAAATATCTCCAGCCTCATGTTTTAGTAAAAGGTGCAGATTGGGCTGAGGATGATATTATAGGGGCTGAATTCATTAAAAAAATAGGGGGCGAGGTTAAACGTATACCCCTTGTTCCGGATATTTCCACCTCAGATATTATTCGCCGAATTATTGACCTCAATTCCGCTTAAAATAGCTAAGGCAAGACAGCTAACTTATTAAGATAAAGGGATTAATTTCATTCTGTGCGCCCATAGCTCAGCTGGATAGAGTAACGGACTACGAATCCAAAAGGGGGGCTTTGGTAAGTAATTGAATTTCTTACTAAGTCCCTTTTTTTATTAACATTTTCGCTTTTTTCCTCCATCATAATATATCACTGAAAGTACTTAAAATCACTGTTTTCACCTCTGAAGTCCCGGCTTGAACGACATAACCAAGGGCGGTCGAAATATACAAAGGCTAAGCGCCCTTGGGAATTGGTGTACTGGGAGAAACATCAAGATCGAGCTGCGGCGATGAAGCAGGAAAGAGAAATCAAAGACAGAAAAAGCAAAAATTACATTAAAAGTCTGGTTAGAACGTCCCGTCATTTGTGATGGGAAAGTCTTCTTTTCGAGTCCCGTCGTCCCCGCCATAGAAAAAATTAAAGGGTCAGTCCATTTAACTGACCCTTTATCTATTTTGTAATGCCTTATTTTGTCTACATAATCCAAAGTAAAAAAGATGATAGCTATTATATCGGTTCTAGCTAGGATTTGGATGAAAGAGTCGAGAGGCACAACCAAGCTCGTTCGAAATATACGAAAGCCAAGCGTCCTTGGCAATTGATATATTTCGAAGAGCACAATAATAGATCATATGCAACGAGGCGGAAAAAAGAGATTAAAAATCGGAAAAGTCGTCAATTCATTGAATCTCTGGTTAGAACGTCCCGTCAGGACTGACGGGAAAACCGTAGATTTCCCGTCAATTCGCACGGGACCGTTTCCACCGTTAAGATGTTTCGCTTAGACTTCAAAAGGACTGATAGGCGAATTCCCCTTCACTACCCCTGAGAAATAAAGATGACAATCACATCAAAATCTTTTATACCAATAAGTCAGGAAGATAAGGTGTGGTACAGGAGAATTTTATGAAAGTCGTAAGAAGTACATGTGGTTTCTGCTATGCCGGCTGCGGTATTCTTGTTCATGTGGACAACAATAAAGCGGTAAAGATAGAAGGTGATCCAGAAAGCCCAGTCAATAAAGGACTGTTGTGCAAAAAGGCACTCACCTCTCTTGAATACCTTTACCACCCTGAACGGCTTCGATATCCCCTCAAAAGGAAAGGAAATCGAGGAGAAGGAAAGTGGCAGAGGATTTCGTGGGATGAGGCCCTGGGATTAATCTCTGAGAGGTTGAGATCCACCAAAAAGAACTCAGGAGCAGAGTCGGTTGTCTTTATCCAGGGGGCTGCCAAAGGACTTCAAGAGACCTTTCTCAGGAGGTTTGCCAATGTCTTTGGTACACCAAATCTGGCATCCATGGGGCATGTCTGCTTTCTGCCGCGGAAATTCGGATCAATAATGACCTTTGGGTATAATCCCAATGCAGATTATGACTATCCGCCTCGCTGCATAGTGGTGTGGGCCTCACATAAGTCAAAAATAGCCGAATATCATAAAACCCTTG
>CAYTDY010000430.1:0-1785 GCA_964436665.1 uncultured Desulfobacteraceae bacterium | reverse complement strand
CAGAGTCTTCGTAGGGGACATGGTTTTATTTTTCATCCTTATATCGGAATTCCAGGTCCATAATACCATTAACTTGAACTTAGACGTTAAACCTGATATTCAAAATGTTTCCATCCTGGACAATGTAATTTTTCCCTTCCAGTCTGAGTAATCCCTTTGCGCCTACCCCTTTTTCAGATCCGCACTCTATCAGATCATAATAGGAGATGCATTCGGCTCTGATAAAACCCCGGGCGAGATCCGTATGAATGCTGCCTGCCGCCGCTACCGCGGACTCGCCACGCTGTATACTCCATGCGCGAACCTCATCGGAGCCAACAGTAAAAAAGCTAATATAGCCCAAAAGCTCATAGGCGCCCCGACATAACCGAGCCCTGGCAGATTCCTCTATGCCCATATCCGCCATAAAAAGATCTATGTCCTTCTGATCGTTTAACCGGGATAATTCCATCTCAAATTTGCCTGCAAATTCTATAATCCTGTGGCTTTTTCCGATCTCCTCTAAAAGGCCCTGGTTTTTCCCGAAATTGGTTTCTTCAGAATTCAGCACAATTACGCTCGGTTTCTGACTAAGAAACTGGAATCCGCGCATTATTCTTTCATGCTCTGCTTCCATTTCCAGTTCTCGAATCGGCCTATTATTGTTCAAATGATCTACAATTCTGCGGAGCGCCTTTTCTTCTATTTCAAGAAGAGTTGTCCTTTTACCCTGCCTATAGGCCTTTTCTATCCGTTCCAGTCTATTCTCGGCAATGATCAAATCAGAGATCAATAGCTCCTCGTCTATCTTCTGGATATCGCTAAGAGGTGTGGGGCTTCCCATCTGCTCGTCATGGAAATGACGCACCACGATAGCCAGAGCATGAGTATTTTTGATTAACCCCATGGATGAATCGGAAAAAAGCCCTTCCTTGGCAGACCCTTCAGTCAGTCCGGTAAAATCAATCAACTCAATAACCGCATAAGTGGTTTTTTTTGGCTTATACATGTCGGAAAGTGCCGCAACCCGACTATCTGCCACTTCCACAACCGCCCTGTTAGGTTCCGATTTGGAGTTGGTGTAAGCTGTAACCTGAGCCTGAGACTTGGACAGGGCATTGAAGATAGTTGTTTTTCCTGAGTTCGCCAGGCCGATAAGTCCTATATTCATAGTTTTTCTTTCTTACCCTCCTTTATATGCTTCAAGACCATCAACCCCTTTCATGTCATTTAAAGAGCCCGGTGATCTACCGCTTAGAGATCGTTCTCCTGGCAGATGCCGCCCTGGAATAAGGAGAATCTTTTTTAAAAATTCCGAAATTTTTCGGCTCCACAATAAAAAAGCCACCCCCAACCCTTCCCAGGGTGGCCTAATAGTGCTGGTTCCTCAGGGAAAATAGTTCCAATAAACCAAATTATTCAAACAGACTGCTGTTTTTTAAACATTCTAATCCATCTTGTCAATAGCCATATCCCTATGAAGCGAAAATATGGAGGTCAGGTCTTGAATCTTGAAAAATTTCGTTCCCCCTTTATTCAATTTTCCAATGTTGTACCCCTGCCCATCTCTTTTTGTTTATTGTATGGCTCTTCTTTATTTATTTAAGAATATCTATCAAATATTCTTGGATTAATTGTCAAGATCCAAGACCTGACCCCATTGTTTTCTGCTGCCGATAATGCCTCTTTTGATCGATCCATACGGTATCGGATCAGAGTTATCTCAGCATCGTTCATATACGCACTCCTTGAGCTCTCACATTGATAAAAAGTGGCATGACCTTTCCCAATGGGCTTTGAAAAAAG
>CAYTDY010000429.1:0-1795 GCA_964436665.1 uncultured Desulfobacteraceae bacterium | reverse complement strand
TTTGGGATATCCGGATTGACCCAAATCAAAGAAGGGCTCGTCAATTCTCCAAAAGTTGAGATTATCTATTTTACCGGGGGAAAAAGGGCAATCGAAAATGAATGCTGGGGATTATCTGCGCATGGGTTCTATGGAATCGAAGAGGAGGTTGTTTCTGCGATTGCAGATTTCATCAAATCTAACTCCAAATGAAGTTTCAGATATAAACAATTTGAAGCAACATGCAGATTAACAAATTGAATCTTCAGCCTTGCGGGCTATGGCATCACATAACAACTCACTGAACCTGACCGTGAAAACGCTGGCGCGTTTCACGGCAGATTATTTCAATCGTTGGGTGTTGAACATAAAGGAGGCTGAAGATGTCCGAGCTTGTAGCCGATTGTCCAGGATGCAAGGCTAAACAGATGACTTTTGACCTGATAAGTCACATCTCCACCGTTATTGAGTACGACTGAATAATAGGGGACGTACATAAGATTATAAGTCTCTCAAAATTTAAACATTGATTGATCGACTTTTTCCGAATATTAATGGTAACGTGAGTAACACAGCTATGTTGTTGATATTAAATAACATGTTTTGAATGCGGTCAGGGAAAATCTTATAAACTAATGTCCCCTATTTTAAAAACGACGATATAGGGGTTGATAACACCTATTTTTGGAACGTTTATGATGAATAATCAATCAGATAGCTTGGCCCAACCCCAGTATAGAATCCCTCTGGAAACCGGGTAAGAAGAACGTGATCGCCCATGTTGCGAAATGTCTTCTCTCTATGCATGTGGTAGCCAATGTAGCTCATAAGATAGGCTGCCCAGAGTCTATACACAGGATTAAAAGCTTTTCAGTGTAGGAACAGATTCTGTTTTCAAAGAGCTATAGGTCCCCAAGTCCTTGAAATTCAAGGAATAAAATTTTGCTAAAATTTAGTTTGGGCAACATCTTTAAAGTTTAAAACCTAGATATCGGATATTGGGTACTGGTTATTTCAAATGGATGAATTGAAAGGAATATACATGGGAATAATAGGAAAAAAACCGTATAAGAAAACAGGCTTGTTATTCCTGATCGTATTCCTTTTAACTATATGCGCCCACCTCTCTTGCCTAAGTGCTGACAAAAAAAACATGTCCTCGTGCTTCATTCTTACCACAAAGGACAAGGATGGAATGATACTATTACACAGGGTATTGAATCCGTCTTTGATGATACGGATCAGGAGACTGAACTCTATTTTGAATATATGGACACAAAACGAATCTATGATGAGCAACATCTTCAAAACCTGCGTGAGCTATACAGGCATAAATACAGGAATCGTAGATTCGATGTCATTGTCTCCTCTGATGACCATGCCTTTAATTTCTTGCTTGCCCATCACCAGGAACTATTTCCCAATACCCCGGTTGTTTTCTGCGGAGTGAACGATTTTGAAGACTCTATGCTGGTCGGGCATAATCTGATTACTGGGGTCGTAGAATTATTTGATATCAAAAGCACAATTGATGTTGCCTTACAATTACACCCAAATATCACACAAGCCTTCATTATTGTGGACAAGACCCTCAGCGGAACTGCCGTCAAAAAATTGGTTATGAAGACCATCCCGTATATTAAAGACACCATAAAATTCACATTCCTTGAAGATCTTGATATGCCGGAAATCCTGGAAAGAGTAAAAGAGTTACCCCAGGACAGCACAGTCTTTTTGATACATTTTACCACTGATAAGTCTGGAAACGTCTTTTCTCTTGAGAACTCCTGCTCCCTGATATCCCGATATTGTGCTG
>CAYTDY010000428.1:0-1797 GCA_964436665.1 uncultured Desulfobacteraceae bacterium | reverse complement strand
GCTAAGTTCACAGGAAGGTGGTCGATGGCAAAGTGCTGGTTATGTTCAACAAAAAAGGGAAAAAGGTACTGCTCTCCCCTTGATAAGGTCATTTGTCCAATATGCTGTGCTACAAACAGACTGAAAAAGATAGACTGTAATGAGGATTGCAGGTATCTAAGTGGAGTTGCCCTTCAAATTAAGCGGGCAGAGGAAAAGGAATTCTCTGAATTAATGAACCGTGTACCTCATGGTGAACATGATGATATTTTCAAAGAACCAGCCGTGGCGTTTATGGCTTATGAAATAGAAACTTTCATTCGTGATATTTTTGTCAGAGGAGACATAAGACTAACAGACAAAACTGTGCGTGAGGCATACAAAAATGCATATACAATTCACTTCAAAAGGGAGCCAATAGAAGAAAGCCAATTAGATGAACTAACAAAAGAGCTATTCGAGCTTTACAGTAGAAATATAGATATGTGGAAATTTAACATGAATGAAGAGATGATTGGTCAGGTTTTCTTAAGGTTAATGATTTCAGTGAAGAACATGAGCGGCGGAAGAATGGGTGAGTTTGGTTATTTGAATTACATTAAGAACAACTTAGGGAGAAGAGATGAAAATGAAGGAGTAGTTGTTGAAGACAAATTTGGCAAAAAAACAACAATAAAAGATCTGTAATCATTTGGATCGTTGCGGTCTGGCACGGGGCACAGCTTCCCGATGAGCCGATCTGAAAATTCAGTACCTAAGCAGGGGGTGGAAGGAGTTTATCAGAAAAATGAACATTCCCATTTACCAAATCGACGCATTTTCAAACCGAGTTTTTGCCGGTAATCCTGCTGCTGTATGCCCTCTTGAAGAATGGTTAGAGGATTCGGAGCTACAGGGAATTGCTCAGGAGAACAACCTTTCTGAAACAGCCTTCTTTGTTCCTCAAGGAAATGGGTACCATATTCGTTGGTTTACCCCCGTTGCCGAGGTGGATTTATGCGGGCATGCCACCTTAGCTACAGCCTTTGTCATATTCAACTACCTTGATACATCAAAGAATCAGGTCACTTTTGACTCTAGAAGTGGAAGACTTACGGTAGAGAGGCAAAAAGACTTACTTTCCATGGATTTTCCATCCCAGCCACCTGTACGATGCAGGCCACCAAGAGAGTTGATTGAAGGGCTCGGGAAAGTGCCATCAAGGGTACTATGTTCAGAAGATTATTTTGCTGTATTCTCAAGTGAGAGCGACATTATAGAACTGAAACCAGATATGGGGCTGCTCAAGAAATTAGATTTGCGAGGAGTTATTGTGACTGCTAAAGGAAACAAGGTGGATTTTGTATCACGCTTTTTTGCACCAAAATATGGGATTGATGAAGACCCTGTTACAGGATCTGCTCATTGCGCTCTGACGCCATATTGGGCCAAAAAGCTGAATAAAAAGAGTGTGTATGCTCATCAGGTATCACAACGGGGTGGAGAGTTGTTCTGCAAAGATTGTGGGGATAGAGTTGTGATAGCAGGACGAGCAGTTAAGTTCATGGAAGGCAGCATTACTCTAAATACCTAACGATCGTCGCTGCTGATGCCTTGCGACAGTTAACCAGCGAGCCTATTCAAAGGAAATTACGCAGGTAAACCTACAAAGCTCTGCGTCACCATTTTAAGAGGTAATAGTTCAGCCACAAAGACACAAAGACACCAAGATTTAATATAATTCTCTTAATGCCGTTTTTAATAGGAGGCACATTAAGATTGACAAGAAAACCAAGTCGTTTGCCAGTCAATTTTATATGTATGGCATATGCCGCATCT
>CAYTDY010000427.1:0-1800 GCA_964436665.1 uncultured Desulfobacteraceae bacterium | reverse complement strand
TTCACAAAAGGCAATATTATTGTCGCCTACTATGCCTTCGTGAGATGACATTAACACTCTGCCGCATTTTGAACAGGCAATCTTCTCGCTATGTGATTTTTCATATGCTCTTGGTTCGATATGCTTTCTTTTGATCTCCATTTCTTCTTTCCTCTCGTTTGATTAAATAACACTCAATGAGCGACATAATAAGGTCAATAGCTTCGATTTATGGTAAATATTATTCTGAAAATTAGGGGAATCTAATTCTCAACCAGAACATCAATAATATTCTCTCTTGCAACAACGATCTCTTGGCCATTTTTTTTAATCCACACATGCATCAACCCAAGCACCTGGTATTCCCCGTTCTCAAGCTTTGCGGTATCCCAAGAAACCGCGAAGTTTTCTTTCTTTTCCGCTGACTCACCGATTTTCATCTAGGTCTCTGTCCCCTTTTTCCGGCAGTACCAGGGATTTGTGGCTCTGATCGGATCTCCTTCAAGCCCAAGCTCCTCCAGTTCCTTTTTTAGTAAATCTTCGTCAAAGGTTTCCCGAAGCAGTACCCTGCCGGAAAAGGTTTTCAAGGTTTCCGAAGGGACAATAAAATGAGGGCCCCAATTTATTGACATGACAACCTCCTTAAAAATCTTAACATTGCAGATCAATAAGCCGCACTTTTGGTTGAACGATTTTCCATCTAGTATATGAATTCATTGGCTGCATAATATGTGCCAATACAGCTTGTAGGCTCTAGTTGGCGATGAAAGCATGTATTTTCTACTAATGGGGTTATTTGAGACTTAAAATTCCTACATTTATGTAGAAAAAATAAAATGATTTTACAAAAATGTATCTATGAATTGAGGACACCATGAAGAATATTAACTATCACCCTCTACTGTATGATCTCAGAGTTTGAAAATTGTTCAGTTTGTGCCTTATTAATATCTATAGCCCGGCAGAGGAAATGCAAGCCAGAAGCTCGACCTCTATATATTTAACTGAGATCATTAGTGTGACGGTACAGATGGTGTTGATATTTTCTAATGAGAGGAGATGAGGCGTTATTGTGGGATATTTCTTAATGATAAGGACTCCCTTTATGTGGGTCGAAGTATAGGGGGTTTTGCCTTGTGTGTCAATGGGAAAGTCGCCTCATGATATGGTGGTTATCCCTTTTCGGTCGACCTGCCTGTCGGCAGACAGGGATTATATCGATGGGGGTAAGGCATTGACATGCGGAAAAAGTAGCGGCGGGGTCATTTATTCATGAAGAATGGGACGTTGTTTCTGAATGAACTTGACAGTCGCTGTGCTTCACTCCGTATACAATCTTTATTGTTCGATTTTCAGATAAACTTAGAAAGGGGCCAGATCTACTCTTGACAGATTTAAAGAATATCATTGAGAAAAAGTGCAGGGTCAAATGCCGGGTTCTATGTTGATATGGGTTTTATTTCTTAATAAGCTCGGTAAAAAATTGAAATATTAAATCATGATTCTTTATATAAATATTCTGGAAATAATTCCGATCACTGGATAGCGGATCTAGTAGCAGATTCCGAAGTTTAGCGTCTCTATGGTTGTGTTCATGATGATCTCAACCATGGCGATGGATATCGCTGTCACAGTGGCGGTTGTGGATATGGTGGCGGCAGTAACATCGACTTTAAGGAAGGTGATACGGCAGAGATAAAATAAGATAGCTTGACAACAGGACGTGTCTATTATATTTTGCCTTAATTCGTTATTAACGAATATATGGAAAATATCATGAAACGCCCAGGACCAGAGTTAGGAGACCTTTCGTCAAGATTC
>CAYTDY010000426.1:0-1802 GCA_964436665.1 uncultured Desulfobacteraceae bacterium | reverse complement strand
CCCTTTCAATAATCTCGGACTCTAACCAGAAATTACCTGCCATAATTACCTCCCTCTTTTTTAGTTTAATTTATCCAAACCTACCTTTTAGATAGAGGCTCCTTGCACTTTTCCATGAAGGCTGGCAATACTTTTTCGTACTCAGCAACCACCCCATACTCAGCAATCGCAAATATATTGGCTTCAGGATCAATCTTAAAAGACTTAGCTGGTATCTCTGGGTCAAGTATCTCCTTAACGCAAGCAATCATATTCATAGTATCACCACCCTGATATTTTGATTGGTATTCCCCATAATTTTGCTAATCTTAAATCCTTTAAGCTTTCTTTTTTGGGGTTGTCAATGACAAAATAGTTTTATGATGATTCTTGTGGAAAATGATAAGGCGGTTAGGAGGAAACAATTTTATCTTCCCCTCGCTGCATAATTTTGTGTTGACTTTCAGGGGGCACCATAATAGAGCTACTAATAAGGCGGATATAAATATGATACTTAAAAATTGAGAAAGGAGGAAGATATGGTACAAGAAGGATACAACCAGTATCTTAAGGGATGGAGGGCGGAAGTAGGCATGTTAGCCCCCGTGGCGGAAATGTATCGAGAGTTTGATGTCCTGGCTCCAGAGGGGGTCAGATTCTCTAGGGCACTATTGGGACTAGAAGAGGTTACTCCTGAAGCTCTTAAGAAGATGTCTGAGGGGATAGTGGCAGAGGCTAAAAAGCTTAACATTGGTCACAAAATGGATCTGATATGCCTTGGTTGCACCTCTGGCTCCTTTATCGGAGGACCAGGCTATGACCAAAAGATCATAAAAATGATTGAAGACGCAACCGGTGTGTCCGCCACAACTACTACGACTTCTGTGTTAGAGCTCCTCAAGGATTTGGGCGCTAAGAAAATAGCCTTGGTCGGCCCCTATATAAAGGAAGTCTTTGACGCCGAGGTAGATTTCTTCGAGGCGGCTGGATTCAAAATCCTCACTGTGCAGTGGCTGGGGTATAAGAAGACTGAGGAGTACTGGGAGTACCGCCACAATCCTTACCCGGCGTACAAATTAATAAAAGATGGGTACAAAGCCGCGCCAGAGGCAGACTGTATCTTTGTCACCTGTATGTGGAGCTCTATAATGGGGATAGTGGATACGGCTGAGCAGGAAATCGGGAAGCCAGTTATATCAAGTTGCTCATCAGTATTGTATAACATTTTGAAGATGTTGAAGATTCCTGACCCCGTTTACCATTATGGAGAAGCTCTGCAAAGGCCTCGTCTGTAATGAAGGTAAGCTGAAAACGAAGGCTTCTAGGTTCGTGCCGAGATGCCTAAGCTTCCTCAGAGGTATGGGGTTATTATGCATGGATATGTATTGATGGGGAATCATTATTACCTGGCGCTTCATTTCTCCTGATCAAGATTCTCATTATGTTAATAATCCCTGTTTAAAGGCCCATTTTTGTGCCAACGCTGTTAAGAATAAAGGATGAAGGAAATTCCTCTGAGAATCTCTTGATAGCCCCCCAGCCTGTACAATGCATCGGTATGATAACTTCAGGTTTAATCTTTTTAAACTCGGCAATCGTTCTTTCCACTATAGGCTCAAAAATCGGACCTGATAGATGGAACCCACCCAATACAGCATGAATTCTATCACATCCTGTTATCTTTTTGGCATAGAAAACAGTATTAATAATGCCTGCATGACCACATCCAGAGATTATCACCAATCCTTTTTCTTTTAGTTTTATCACTAGGGCCTGATCATCGAGTATCATGTCATGCTCTATCTTTCCATCCCTTTCAACAG
>CAYTDY010000425.1:0-1803 GCA_964436665.1 uncultured Desulfobacteraceae bacterium | reverse complement strand
TGTGCAAAATACTCTTGCCGTATTTTGCACTACATGTTATCCTTACCAAAAATCAGGCTAAAAAAAAGGATATTTTGGAGAATAGCTAAATGGCGGAAAACAAAAAATATGTAGAACTAATTTGGCATCAAAAATATGATACCCTCGACAAGGGAGAAAAAATACCCATTGAAAGGCCGAATCTGCCGTTTCAGGTTGTAGAGACTGTAAATGAGCCGAGAGCTAAAGACCTACAGAGAGGGATTTTTGAAAAGTATCCAGGAAATTACCCAACGGACTGGAAAAACCTGCTTATCTGGGGCGATAACAAACTCGTGATGTCCTCTCTTATAAAACAGGGTTGGGCCGGAAAGATAAATCTCATTTACATTGACCCGCCGTTTTTCACAGGCGCGGATTTCACCGTAAGAACAAAACTCGGAAACGACAGAATAGAAAAAGAGCCATCTATTATTGAGGAGCGGGCTTACAAAGATACGTGGAGCGGGGGGATTGCTTCTTATCTCAAGTATATGTATGAGCGATTGGTTTTGATTAGAGAGCTTTTGGCTGAGAATGGTTCTATTTATGTTCATTTAGACTGGCATGTGGGACATTACGGTAAGGTGATGATGGATGAGATTTTCGGATATGAGAATTTTATAAATGAAATAGTGTGGGGATATAGAACTGGTGGCACTACTAAGAATGCCTTTGCTAGAAAACATGATATTATACTTTCTTACTCAAAATCAGGAAATTATAACTTCAATACACAATATTATAAATCATGGCAAAAGAAGAAATACAATTTTAGAAAAGATTATCCAGAATTATATGACGAAGAAAAACAAATGTGGTATCACCTAGCGTTTTGTAGAGATGTGTGGGAAGATGTTAATCCAATAGGCACAGAACCCGGCAATCCTGAAAGATTAAATTTCGATACCCAAAAACCTGAAGACCTCTTAAAACGCATCATCCTCGCTTCTTCCAATCCCGGCGATATCGTTGCGGACTTCTTCTGCGGTTCAGGCACAACGCTGGCAGTGACAGAGAAACTTGGCAGGCGCTGGCTCGGCTCTGATTTATCTAAATTTGCCATTCAGGTAACAAGAAAAAGGCTTCTGGATATTCATAATTCAAAGGATTTACTTGAGGAAAAGAAAAAGCAATACCATAAACCAGCAAGACCTTTTGAACTATGGAATATTGGAAACTATGAAACCGTTTACTGGCAGGAGAGACAGGATGAATATCTTGTTTTTATGCTCAAACTCTATCAATCTCAGCCTTTAAACGGCTTTAGATACCTACACGGCAGAAAAGCAGACAGGGCGGTTCATATCGGGCCACTAAATGCACCGGTTACAATGGAAGAGATTGAAAAAGTAGTAATTGAGTGCAGGGCAAATAACTTCAACAAAGCAGATGTCCTCGGTTGGGAATGGAGCTATGAGGTAAATGAGTTGGCAAAGGATTTAGCAAAAAAGAACGGAGTTGACTTACGGCTTGTCCAGATACCATCCGTGAATGAGATTAAATCTGCCCTGGTGGGCTTTGATTTACAGTTATTCAAGATACCTGATGAAACAGTAGAAAAAGCCCTGCTGCCACATATAAAATTCTCTGAAGTTGCTTATCTGGAGATTGAAACAAAAGTTAAAAGTGTCGAAGTCGCCCTAAAAATAACTGATTTTCAGATATCACCAACCGCAGAACTGGCAGAAATTGCCAGCAAGGTAAAAGATTCAAGAGAACTAATAGATTACTGGGCGATTGACTGGGATTACAAAGGCGATACATTCCATAACCAGTGGCAGA
>CAYTDY010000424.1:0-1815 GCA_964436665.1 uncultured Desulfobacteraceae bacterium | reverse complement strand
AATTTTGACTTTTTATCTTTTATTTTTGATTTTCGTTCCACCTGCTTGAAGCCTGCGGACATCGCATCTGCCTAAGCTTTTTGCTGGAGTGCGCAATCTAAGTACGACTGAAGGGGGTCGAATCCCCCCAGGTAGGCTTTGGGGGACTATCCCCGAAATTTTATTTCAGAAGAAGGGAGTGATTTCGGCGGTACAGCAACTGCTGGCTAACACTCAATATACCACAACCCCTTGACGACTAAGCTTCTCTTGAGGAAGTTTATAACAATAAGGCACCTGCGTCTGGTTACTAAAATAGACGTCATATTTCTTCATTCCTTGAGGAATTGTGCCTGTGCATATCAATTTAGCAAGAAGCCCTTGTGCCCGTCGCTGCTTATAGTCATTCCTAAGCAATACTACTTCAGAACCTGGGCTAAGTTTACTTATGTCAGCTTGGGGTATTGCATACCCTTTCCCTACGCCGGTTTTAAAATACGTTTCCCAGCTGTTCGGATCTCCAGGTTTTCCTTTCCAATAAGGAGCGTGAATGACGATTGTTGTCATTTGCTTTGTCCTCCTTCAACTCAATATACATTGTACCAGCTTCAGCTACATTGGCTCTTCTCTAAATTTTAGGATATTCCCATACTGTTACCGCTTTGGCAGCAAGATTGAAACTCCTTTCTAATATCTCCTTATCATTCCAAGCGTCATTATTAGAAAATCTTTGAAAATATGAGTTTAGAACTAATAGGCTCTGTTTGGTTATCTCTGGGCGCTTTAAACTGAACGGTCCATTGCTTACCTCAGAATTTAAGGGCTGAGTTAATAATGTGAGATTGCCTAGACTGTGTAAAAGAGCCCCACGCATTGATTCCAACTCGCTTCGCTTTGATTCTAGCTCTTCTTGATTTGATTCTAACTTTTTCAGTTCCGCGATTTTATGTTCTGGATAAGGCCACTCTTCTGGTTTGAATCCACGAGGCATGACATGTTCAATAGTGAGAGAATTACCTGTCGGTAGCGGGATTGATTCCTGTTTCGGAGTGCGACTAGCCAGCTCCAAAGCAGTCAACACCAGACGTACTCTTCTTGGTCCGATGGAGCTGTATAAGGGCTCACCGATTAAACTGCTGAAGAAGGTATCATTATTTGGCCAAACAGCGCTATCACCTTCAAGTGAAAGTAGTTCACGGCGCAAAGATGCTCGGTTTGGAAGCCCTTCTTTACTGAGTTTCGTCAAAAGAGCAAGAAAGACACGGTTGTAGTTCTTAGGAGTTAATCTACAAACGACACGTCGGACGATGTATGATTCCAAATCAGCCAGTATACCTTCAAACTCATCCTCGGATATATTGTGCCGGTGCTCGCACAGCCAGAGCATAAAGGGATATACTGTAGTCATATCCAATATCCGTAGTCTCTGGGCAAATACACCTAACCGATTAGTGTCATCCGCTACTAGAAATGAGCGGAAAACCGAACTTGAACGACTAGCCTCTTCCAGTTCTACTTCCACAGAACGCTCTCCTGAATCACCCCACCAGTCCTTGAACTCCTGGTAAATGTGGCCCATTTTTATCTCGCGGCCAACGCGGTATGTCAGATAATGGAAGAGGAATAAGTCCAGCCGGCTACGGAAAAAACGGCCTTGGCGCTCTTTTTCTTTCCAGAACTTACCGGTCGTCCCGCTCGCTTCGTCATAGTCTTTCCACCATTGATTGTAAAGAGCGTTTACATCCTTATCTTGCCTATTAGCATAGAGAAAAATGAAATTGCGTATCAGGTCGGATGGTTCAAGTGGGACGCCTCCATAATTGAGGGTTTCAAATA
>CAYTDY010000423.1:0-1816 GCA_964436665.1 uncultured Desulfobacteraceae bacterium | reverse complement strand
CAGATGTGAGGAAAAAATTTTTCCCTTATATAATCTTTCACTGCCATTATTTAGGCTCCTTTTCCTTGGATGATTCTGAGGATGTTCAGAACATCCGTAGGGGTAATGAAGCTACCGTCGATTTGGTTGGCCAGAAATACCTTATCAGGGTCATCCACAGCTTTTTTTACCTCATGAAAGATCTGGCCCATATTCATCTCAACTACAATGATATGATTAACAGAGGCACACCTCTTTCGGACAGCATCAACCGGGAATGGCCAGAGGGTCTGGAGTTCCAATAGTCCAAGGTTTTCACCTCTTGCCCTCCTGTTTTCTACTACATGAAGGGCTGTTCTGGCAGATGAGCCATACGAGATCAAGAGACAGTCTACATCGTCGATAAAGAATTCCTTTGTCCTGGTGATTTCTTTTGTATGACCCTGTATCTTGTCTACAAGCTGGTGCGTCAATCCATAAATGATCTTTGAATTGTTTGAAGGAAAACCCCACATATCATGCATCAAACCAGTAACATTATACCGGTGTACACCACCAAAATCAGACATGGGAAGCCGACCATCTTCCCTCGGCAGATAAGGGTGATAGTCGGTTCCTTCTTTTACGGATGTCTTGAGTCTTTCCACTACATTGATCTCCCCTGGCTCTGGCATTATAAGCCTTTCTCTTGTATGGGCAACAACCTCATCAAAGAGTAAGATGACAGGGGTTCTAAAGGTCTCAGATAGGTTAAAGGCCTCAACCGTCATTGCAAACACATCCTGATTATTGGAGGCTGTAAGGGCGATGATGGCGTGTTCTCCGTGGGTTCCCCAGCGTGCCTGCATAACATCTCCCTGGCTTACACTTGTGGGAAGGCCTGTAGAAGGGCCTCCTCTCTGAACATTTACAATAACACAGGGGGTCTCGGTCATTACAGCAAAACCAATTGCCTCCTGCTTTAGGGAAAAACCAGGTCCACTTGTTGCAGTCATGACCTTTTTTCCGGTAAGAGATGCACCAATTATGGCACACATGGAAGAAATCTCGTCTTCCATCTGGATAAACTTCCCACCTTTTTTTGGAAGCAGGAAAGAGAGTGACTCTGAAATCTCTGTAGAGGGGGTAATTGGGTAACCTGCAAAAAAGTCAAGACCTGCATATAGGGCTGCCTCAACGCAGGCCTCGTTACCTTGAAGGAAAAGGACATTTTTTTTCATGGGCTAAGTACCTTATTTAAGTTCAATTGCAAGATCAGGGCAGCGTAGCTCGCACATTCCACACCCATTACATTTTTTTGGGTAGGCAAGCTCAGCCTTTTCCATTTCATCCATAACTAAGGCATCTTCCGGACAGAACTCTACACAGATTCCGCATCCCTTGCACCATTCTCTGTTGATTATGGGCATCTTTTTTTCTTTCTCAGACATGGCATTACTCATATCATAGTATATCAAGTTGTCAAGCATTTTGGGAAAATTGTGGATAATTAAGTCTAGCTTAGTTAATATAATAAAGAGATGTCAAATAATCTACAATTAATTCAAATTATTGAAGAATTTGGATTTGTCGTAAGGAATCAAGATTTTACCTTGACAAAGAATAACCTATCAATAAAAATGTCGACAATCGACTATTCTAATTGGAGACAGTATCGTGGTTGATAATACTACCCCTGATAAAGGAAACGAGTGGAATAGAGTTGAGATTAAAAGCCTGATGACCGTTGTTCTGGATAATGTACGCAAGAGGATCCTCACCGGGGAGTTCAGGCCAGGTCAGAAGATAAATGAATCTGAGATCGCCTTAAATATGGGTATCAGCAGGTCACCGATTA
>CAYTDY010000422.1:0-1822 GCA_964436665.1 uncultured Desulfobacteraceae bacterium | reverse complement strand
CTTAGGCGCTTAAAGATAAGGGATTCTTGGTTTTAGGATTTAGGATAACTTTAGGAACTTATAACTTAAAACTTTAGGCACTTCTCATGTTAATAGTAGGACTGACAGGTGGTATAGGGAGTGGAAAAAGCACTGTGGCAGAGATGTTTAAAGATGAAGGAGCGCATGTAATTGATTTTGATTACCTTGCCCGCCTTGTAGTTGAGCCTGATAAGCCTGCTTGGAGGGATATAATCGACTATTTTGGTCCAGAAATCCTTTCTCCCGATAAAACATTGAATCGTTCTGCCCTTGCAGATATTGTCTTTTCTGATGATGAGAACCGAAAAGCCCTGGAAGGCTTTACCCATCCCAGGATCTTTAAGGAAAGAGACGTCTTAATTAGGGAAATTAAAAAAAAAGATCCTTTTTCTATTGTCATTATAGATGTTCCCCTTTTATTTGAATTGAGCTCAAGTAAAAAATTTGATAAGGTTATTCTGGTTTATGTGCCGAGATCTATCCAGTTTAAGAGGTTAACAAAAAGAGATGGTCTCACAAAAGAGGAGTTAGAAAAAAGATTTAAGTCCCAAATCCCTATTGAGGAGAAAAGATCACTCTCGGATTACATTATAAATAATGAGGGGAAACTCAATAATACCAGAGATCAGGTCAGGAAGGTAATGAATGAATTAAAGGGGTTGGCAAAAACAAGGAGGCAGGGTTAAATTGTTTTTAACGAGCGGAAAAGAGACATATAAGGCAGGGGAGGTTATCTTTAAGGAAGGCAGTCATGGAGCCGCTGTCTATGTTTTAACTTCAGGAAGGGTGGAGATTAGCAAGATGATCCAGGGTAAAAAGATTGCTGTGGAGACACTTGGCCCTGGAGCCATATTTGGTGAGATGAGCTTTATTGATCATGCCCCCAGATCGGCTACAGCTATTGCACTTGAGAACACAGTTTTGGAGTTAGTGGATAAGGATTTTCTGGACAGGGAATTTAATCAGATAGCCTCGGATTTCAGGCAGATAATCTGTACCCTTGTTAGGAGGCTGAGAAAAACTACCCAGAACCTTGGTTTTTCTCCCAAGCGCAAGGAAGAAAGAGTAGGCGTAAAGATTAAGATCTCTTTTAAAAAGGCAAGTGATTTTTTCAGGGCTTACATTGCTAATATTGCTAATGGTGGGTTATTTATTAAGACAAGTAAGAGTCTCCCAAAAGGTACCCTTTTGAATTTAGAATTTAATCTGCCAGAAAGCGATCAAGTAATCCACACCAGAGGTAAGGTGGCCTGGGCAAGATCCAAGGATATTGACACTGAAAAGAAGCCCCCAGGGATGGGAGTTGAGTTTGTTGATATGAATCCTAAAGACGAAAAGCTTCTTAAAGACTACATAGCATCGGTTAAATCTTCATAAGTTCCGGTTAATTCCCTGAGGGCATTTTTCTAATGTAGCTTTGGTCTACCCCTTTTCTCCCCTTGGAGACCCTTTTTTCTAAGCCTTTCTGCTAATTCTCTTCTTAAGCCTTTAAGTTTTTGAAATTGCTCAATTGAAAGTTCTTGGCGAATGTCTACGGTCATTCTGATCCGTTCCTCAGTCTGTTTAGCATGAAGTTGTCCGAGCCTCTCTGCTAATTTATAGGCTCCCTGCCTGTCAAGGACAGGCTGGCCCATAAGATTTTCCAGATCGAGATAGGCCTTTTCAAGATCGCTTTTGATGTCAATGAAGCGCTTCCTATGTTCCATCCAGATCTTATCTATCTTGTTTGTTTGATCAGGAGTTAGCTGTAACTTATCTTTAACAGCAGGCCTGTACCACCATTTACCACCACCTGAAGGGC
>CAYTDY010000421.1:0-1823 GCA_964436665.1 uncultured Desulfobacteraceae bacterium | reverse complement strand
AAGAGGCCTTCCAGATGACAAGGAGGCTTGCCAAAGAAGAAGGCATCTTTGTTGGCATGAGTTCGGGAGCAGCCATGGCTGCTGCTCTTAAGATAGCCCAGGAGACAAAAGAGGGTCTTGTCGTAGTTATATTTCCTGATGGTGGGGAACGATATCTAAGTACCAATCTATTTATTGACAGAAAAAAGACTGACATCAAATTCTATAATACATCAAGCAGACAAAAAGATATATTCATCCCTATAAAAGAAAATATGGTCTCTATCTACTCATGCGGACCTACAGTATCAAAATTAATTGATCTTGGTGATTGCAGGAGATATGTCGTTGCTGACCTCCTGAGACGTTACCTTGAGTTTAAGGGTTTTGCTGTAACCCATATAATAAATATTACAGATCTGGATGATAAAACCATTCAAGGAGCTGGAGCGGAAGGTGAAGAAGTAAAGACATTCACTGAAAAATATTACAAAGAATTCCTCAAAGATATGGATATTCTAAATATCAAAAGGGCAACCAACTACCCCTTGGCCAGTCAACATGTGGAAGAGATGATAGATATTACCCAAAAACTCTTAGAAAAAGGTTTTGCCTATGAAAGATTACGCTCTGTCTATTTCGACATCTCCCGTTTTAAGAAATATGGTAAACTCTCAAGGGTGGATTTAGAAAAAATCAGGGTGGGTAAAACAGTTGACCTTGACAGTTACGAAAAAGACAATCCAAGGGATTTTACCCTGCTTAAGAGATCAACATTGGATGAACTTAAAAGAGGAATTTTCTTTTCCACCAGGTGGGGAAATGTCCGACCCGGATGGCACATTGAATGTGCTGCCATGGCTATGAAATATCTGGGTGAAACCTTTGACATTCATACCGGAAGCATAGATCTAATCTTTCCACACCATGAAAACGAGATAGCTATATCAGAAGCCCTTAGTGGCAGGTCATTTGCTAACTACTGGCTTCATAGCGAACTGGTAAAAGAAAAAAATTTATCTGAAACACCTGAAGGAATAGCTACCACCCTAAGAGACGCGATAAATAAGGGATATGCAGGAAGGGAGATTCGATACTGGCTCATCAACACGTATTACAGAAAGGCAATTGATTTTTCATGGCCAAGACTGGATATAGCTAAAAATACAGTCTCCCGTTTTGATAGATTCGTCCATAAAATCCGCTCCTGCCAAAAAGGCCCGGTTAATGTAGAAATTGATCAATTGCTCTATGATCTTAAGCATAGATTTATGGAGGCAATGGATGATGATCTGCATATTTCACCTGCACTGGCCGCACTTTTTGAATTTATACATAAGATTAATCGCATAATGGACTCCAAAGGCTTAGATCCGTCTGATCGAAAAAAAATTGAGGATCTTCTCTCCAGGCTCAACTCAGTGCTCATGGTGATGGATCTCACAGAGGCAGAATCCTCTAAACAGATAGATGAATTAATAAAAGAAAGGACCTATGCCCGGCAAAAAAAGGATTGGGCAAAGGCTGATAAGGTAAGAAATGAGCTTAAGGAATTGGGAGTTGAGGTGATTGACGCAAGAGATGGAACAAGGTGGCGAAAGATTTAGATAAATGCCACAGGCGAGAAAATGATATGCTTTGGCGGAGAGAGAGGGATTCGAACCCTCGGTAGAGCTTTCGCCCCACACTCACTTAGCAGGCGAGCGCCTTCAGCCAACTCGGCCATCTCTCCGCAAATTCCGGTTAAGCAGCGTACATCAAATGTGACATTTTACAGGGTTAAATTTCCTGGCGGAGGGAGTAGGATTCGAACCCACGGTCCACCTTAAGCGGACAACGGTTTT
>CAYTDY010000420.1:0-1827 GCA_964436665.1 uncultured Desulfobacteraceae bacterium | reverse complement strand
TAGTATTGAAGTTTCCACTACCATATGTATACGGAAATTTGTTCAGAATTCAGTATATGGCACGTAATATGCCATTTTGTCATTATATCCATAAATAAATAAATGAGAATAGCGCGATTGGGTTTCTAAGACGCCAGGAAGAGCGTGTGGCAATCCGTTTTTTGGTGTGGAAGTACCAGAGAATGAACCTTGTTGTGCCTGCCATTTCAAATCTTCAAATCCAGGCCGGAAAAATCGTTGATGATGCTCATCGTATTGCTCGAGAAAGGGGTGGCAATATTATTTCTATCATCAAAGAGCTGGTTAACGATTTGAAAAAGAAGTAGGTGCTTTTACGCAAAAAGAACCCATAGTGCCCCATTTCCACCTGCAAATATGCAAAACAGTTCTTAAACAGCTCAAAGAGTGGAGCCTTGTTTTGAACTTTTGAATAATTTAGGAGGATCATATGACTAACTTTACAGATCGTATTATTCGTGCTGCCAAGCTCGATGTTAACGTATATGAGGAGGTTGAGGCTGATAAAGGGGCACTGCGTCAGGCCATGGTAGTTGTTGTTCTTTCCAGTATTGCAGCAGGATTAGGAAGTATTGAAAAAGCAGGATTTAGCGGGATCTTGATAGGGACTATTATAGCCCTTATCAGCTGGTATGTCTGGGCCTATCTTACCTACTTTATTGGGACAAAGCTCCTTCCTGAGCCACAGACCAAGGCCGATCACGGTGAGTTGCTGCGAACTATTGGCTTTTCAAGCTCCCCCGGATTGATTCGAATATTAGGTATCATCCCAGGGCTGACATGGTTCGTTTTTCTGGCTGCCTCAATTTGGATGTTAGCCGCAATGGTTATTGCAGTGAGACAGGCTCTTGATTATCAGAGCACAGTACGGGCTGTAGTTGTTTGCATCATCGGCTGGGTCTTTCAAGCGTTGATCTTTGCGTTATTATTTTCTCTTGTGGGTGGTTTCGGAACGCCAGTTTAGTGCTTTTGCTTGTGGGTGTCAAAAACCAGATGACAAACCACCCTGAAATGGTATGACTACCAAACCAAGTCTACAATAAATTTGGCCAGTTGGCAGGTATATGATATGGCACGTATAGTGAAAAACAAGGTACTTCAAAGACCTACTACATACTGTGCACATGAGAGCGGCAATATAAACCATTGGATTAACTATTATCTCTCATAGCCCCTATATCCTTCCTCAACCTCACCTTTTTTCTATTTAATATTATTGATTTTTTTGTCTTCTATAACATTAAATTATATATGCTTTATTCTAATTTATAAAAATAACTTGACAAATATACCTATATATGTATAATAGTCTATAATTTGGTTAAAAAAGTTGTGATAAACAAACATCAAAAAGCAAATTCTATCATAACCTTTTAAAAAAAGTGTGGAAAATCTCAGAGCATAATGAATTGAGGAAAGGTGTGTGGATTCAAAATTAGAATTACGCTCTAATTGTGATTGATTAGTCTGTCGTGATGAAATTTCGTTCCTAAAGGCAACTGGAAGATTTTCTAAGACAGGCGTTGATCAGGCTCCTGTGTTACCATTGGCTAGAGAAAGGATTCAGAATTATGATGAAAGAATCGGTTGAAAGACGATCTGAATTCAGGTTTCCTGTTGTGGTCCCAGTTGAATATTTCAAGCCTGAAGACCCAGGCATATCCAGTTATTCTTTAGATCTTAGTAAAAGCGGAACATTTATTTCTTCAGATGTTCCTTTAAGCATTGGAAGTAAGTTTGACATAAACCTTACCATCCCTTTTAATGACGAATCTTCCAAAATTTTACGAACGGAAGGAACGGTGATAT
>CAYTDY010000419.1:0-1852 GCA_964436665.1 uncultured Desulfobacteraceae bacterium | reverse complement strand
GGTGTGACAAAGTAGGTATGGCGGATAGGAAGATTATTATAGAAAGAAACTGGGTACCTCAAAGAACCTTGCGGGATTCGTGCGCTATAAAAAGATACTATGTGTAACCAATTCAGAAGTTTGCTATTTAATAAGCTTATAAAAAATAAACCTTGGGTTAAGTTCGGACATTCTATGCCATGAATTGCCACTAAAAGAGCGTGTCCTTTACTATCTAAAGTGGCTGTTAGTTTTCGTGCGGTGCCTCTGACAACCACCTTTGGCGATCTAAAGAAATTTTTAGTAGATTCATTGAGCGGTGATTCTTTGTAAATAAGGATGGGCTGATAGAACTTCTTCTTGTAAATGTCTACAGGCTCTATCCTCCAAAGGATTTGGTATCTATCCAATAAACTGGGTGTTAGAAGTCTGAAATAAGTAGAAATGATTGATGTACCTCCAGCTTCGGCTACAAAAGGCTCAAACTTCCAATATTCAAATCCCATAATTCCAGTTCTTGTCTCTCGTAGATTCTTTATTAGTGTAGAGGCCGAGTAGATCTTTCGTTCCAATAATCTTTTGCGGCCAACTAAATAGATATTAAAGTGACCGGTCTCCGGGTGTTTTAATTCATGGATTGGTCTGCGTTCAATTGCAACAAAATTGGTTTCGGTAGTATCTTGAGAAAATAAATAGGGAAGATCAACTATTTTCTCAGGCAAATTTTGCTTAAATACAGCTATATTTACTAAATTTGTTTGACTCTTACTGGCAACAATCACCAACGGGCTAATGAGCGCATCTTTAAATACGGATGGGCACTCCGTTAAGTCTACAAGCTGGTGAACTCGATATTCTTCTGTGAGTAACGTCCTTAATTTCATTCCATAATCATCAATAATAAATTTATTAGAGACAATGAATGAAAAATACCCAACCGATGAAAGGATAGAAAGTGATTCTTCAATAAATAAAATATAGATATCATAAGCACCATAAGCAGTTTTATAGAATTCATTGTAAACGGACTGATCTTCAATCAAATATTTTGTCCTCTCATACGGTGGATTCCCTACTACCACATCAAACCCTGGATTTTTCTTTTTCTTATCCCCCTCAAAAAAGACCTCTGGGAATTCAAGTTCCCAGTGGAAGAATCTCTTTTCCTCAGCAATTTGTTTACCTTTTTTGAACCAGGGCTCATGGCTTAATTTATCCCATTCTTCATTCGTTGCACGAAGCTTATTATGCAATCTCTGATACGTCCCAAAATCGATCTCATTCCCAAAATATACACTGGTCCAAACATCAGCAACATGTTGGAATCGAGAGAGCACTCTTCTGAAATCCTGATAGTACATTTCTTTTTCTCTTAAGTGTTCTACCGTTTCTGATGGAAGTGACTCGATAAGATCAAAGGATTTAAGGAGGATAGCTACCTTTTCCCGGAAAGCGTTTTCAAAGAGTCCAAGTTGCTTAAATGCATTTTCTGGCTTTTTCTTTTTCAGTGAAGGGGGGCTTGCTAAATCCTCTATCCTTGCTCCGATCAAGGAATTTCCACATCTCAAATGGTGATCGAGGAAATTAAGGGGTCTATTTTTTGCCACAGTGTAAAGCCACAGCGAGAGTTTTGCCAACTCCACCGCCAAGGGGTTCAAATCCACACCAAAAATACATCTTTCTACTACTTCCCGTCTTGCCCACCTTATGTCCTCTTCTTCTGGTTCGGTTGAGCCATAAGGTTCCTCACATTCCCTAATCACCATTTCCCTTGAGGGTTTCAACAGGGGTTCGCCGCTTAAAACCTTCAGGAGTTCCCTTGCCAGAAAATCCGTGGCCTCCACCAGAAAATGCCCACTTCCCATGGCAGGAT
>CAYTDY010000418.1:0-1856 GCA_964436665.1 uncultured Desulfobacteraceae bacterium | reverse complement strand
AAAAGACATACACGTGCTCCTTATGAAATCCATAACCTTGAGGGCATGATGTAAACCCGCCGGCATTCTGGCGGGTAAAAAAAGACATCTCCATGCTGAAGGTATAGTTTCTTTCATATATAACCCTGAGGCGAAGCGTCGGGGTCATTTGCTGAGTATTTAGTTTTTCATAAATTAAATGGAGGCAAACCATGAATAGTATTAAACCAGTTCCACAAAATCAAAGAACATTGAACGGCTTTGATTTCTTTCTTTTATGGGCCGGAGCAGCCGTTTCGCTTGCTGAAATATGGGCAGGAGGGATTCTGGTGCCCATGGGATATATTACGGGGATGTTCGTGATTCTTTTAGGCCACATTATCGGAAACACACCACTGGCCTTGGGCGGCCTTATCGGCAGCCAGTGGGGTATTCCCACAATGGTGGGCACCCGGCCGGCTTTTGGTGTTCGTGGATCTTATATACCAGCGTTGCTGAATATTTTTCAACTCATCGGGTGGACTGCTGTCATGGTCTGGATAGGCGGACAGGCAGCCGCTACTTTTACCCAGGGCTCTTCTCTCTATACGCCTAAGTTCTGGATTATCGTGCTTGGGGTTGTGACAACCCTCTGGGCTCTCGTTGGATACAGATTTTGGAAATGGCTTCATCGAATCGCCGTGACGTCCCTGATTATTCTATGCTTCGTCATGACCTATGTCGTACTCAAGGAGTATGGGATCCATAGTTTGCTACAAGCAAAGGCAAGTGGCGATCTCCCCTTTATGCTTGGTCTTGACTACGTCATCATTATGCCCATTTCTTGGCTACCTCTGGTCTGCGACTATTCCCGGTATGCAAAAAAGGATCGTAGCAGCTTTTGGGGAACATGGATCGGATATTTTTTGGTTAGTTCCTGGATGTACTTTATTGGATTAAGCGCTGCATTAGCCACCAAGTCACCAACTCCTGAAACAATGGTTCTGGAGCTGATGGTTTCCTTTGGGCTTATCGTGCCGGCCATGATCATAGTGCTCTTTTCGACTTTTACCACCACATTTCTGGATATCTACTCCACATCCATCTCAGCCATGAATGTTTACTCAAAACTGGGAGAAAAAAAGGGGGTCATCCTCGGAGGCGCTCTTGGTACGATAATCGCCCTTATCTTTGGCGAGTATCCTGAAACATATGCTCATTTTTTAGAAATCATTGGCTTCATCTTCTGTCCCCTATTCGGGATTGTTCTAGTAGACTACTTTTTTACCAGGAAAAGGATTATTCTTCCGGATGAGCTGTTTACCCAGGGTGCTTACTGGTACACTAAAGGTATCCATTGGACGGCCATTGGTTGCTGGGCAGTCGGAGCTGTCCTGTTCAAGCTTGGGAGGGACTGGCAGATTGGGGGAGCCATTCCCAGCTTCATCGTGGCAGCTCTTTTATACCTTATAATGACAAAGAGTCTCAGGGGAAAAATACATACCTCGGAAGAAGGAGCGCAGGAGAAATCAGGGTAACTTTTTATTTACGCTATTTCATATCTGTTCCAATAACATCTTCTGTTGCAAATAGATTCCTTATGCTGCTTTTATAAGGTGATTTTATGACTCTTCTTTCGGTTATTATTGCTGAAATGTATTTGGCAGGGGTTATATCAAAGACAGGGTTAAAGGCATCGACACCCTCTGGTCCAATTATATGACCGGCAAAGGAAATTACCTCTCCTGGCTCTCTTTCTTCAATAGGAATCAAATCACCGTTTTTTAAATCAAGATCAAATGTTGAAAGGGGGGCTGCAACGTAAAAAGGAATCTTATTCTCCTTTGCTATAACGGCCAATTGGTAAGAGCCAATCTTATTAGCCATATCCCCATTTG
>CAYTDY010000417.1:0-1877 GCA_964436665.1 uncultured Desulfobacteraceae bacterium | reverse complement strand
TTAAGCCACCATTTTGTGTAATGTCTTATTATTCTTCTGATTTATTCCCCTCAAGTTTCTAACAGCTCCAACTATTACTGTAACTCCCTCTTTTATTTCAATTCCTGATTTTTCAAGCAAAGCTCCAAATTCGGAGTTTATAAATTCTGGATAGTATTTACTCTCGTAAGACCTGACAAAGCGATAAACCAAATATCTACCAATCTTACTCTCTGGTAAATCGTAATCAACAATTATTACAATACCCTTAGGCTTGGTGACCCTAACCATTTCCTTTAACACTTTTTCTCTGATGGTTTGAGGCATATCATGTAAAGCAAAAGACACACAAGAGACCTCAAAATGGTTATCTTCAAAGGGCATATCTGTAGCATCAGCAACTTGGAATTTCACATTTTTATATCTGTTTTTCTTATTGGCTACTTTTTGCATATCTTCTGACAAATCAATCCCAATAACATCATAACCTTTTTTTGCATACGCAAATGCTTGTTTTCCAGTCCCAGTGCATACATCTAATATCTTTGAACCAACTCTTGCATCAGTAAACTCTACAACTTTATCCCTCACCCCAGAGATGAACACATCTACGATGTCATAAACAGGAGCCCATCTGCTAAAGAACTTTCTTATGTATGAGTAATAATCTTCATCTGTCATGGATTGCCTCGAGATTATCTTTAACCGGGAAAAGCATTATAAGTAACAAAAAATAATAGAATACTATAAATTTTGAAGAGAATATTAGGCCAAAAGAAATTATTGCAAAAGGAAAAGGCTGTTTTATGCCTTTCTCAAGCGTAATATTCCTATGTCTGGAGGACAGGCTAACCTGACTGGAACGAAAAAGGTTCCCACACCTTTTGTTATAAAAGTCCAGCGACGTTGTGTTTCTCTGATGAGGCCGGATGATCCCCTATATTTCCAGGAACAGGGGACCCATGGTGCCCAGTTAGTAAATGGTATCCTGATCTGGCCTCCGTGGGTATGACCAGACATTACCAGTCTGACCTGTTCATCTCCCTTAAGCTGTATATTAACATCCGGGTTATGGGAGAGCATGATTATCACAGACTCCGGGCTGAGGTTTCTTATAGCCTTGAAGGGATCTGACGGCCCTTCCCAGAAATCGTCAACCCCGGCTACTGCCAGACCATTTTCCAAACCGACGCTTTGATTATTCAGAATAACAAGGGGAAGCCTTGATAATTTTTTCCTCACCAGAGCTGCATCTGTCCAGTGGTCATGATTACCCAGAACTGCATAAATCCCAAGGGGGGCCTTTAATCTTTTCAAGGCATCAAAGACATAGGAGCCTTTCTCGACGTTCCTGCGACTATGACTGTAAGCACCGTCCACATAGTCGCCCAAGAGTGCTATAAGGTCAGGTCTCTCCTCGTTAACAATGCCAATGGCCTGAAGTATATCCTCTCTCGTAGTAAAGGCTCCGGCATGGAAATCGGCAATGACACCAATTTTGACTCCATCGAGTCTTTCTGGTAATCCGTCCAAGGGAACATCCGTATGAACCGCCTCAAGCCTTTTGGAAGAGACATATCCCGCACCCCCGGCAATGGCCAGGCCTGAATAGATGATGACACGAATCCATGCACGCCTTGTAAGTTTAAGGGTCATTATTTTATAGCATTCACTAAGTTAACTTCCATAAAATCTAAAACCCCACCTATTTAGTTGATAAATGGGGTCTCTAACTCGATGCTTGTTACTTTTAGAGCCTTGTATAACTCATATTTTCTTAACGAGGATGGGCTTTTTTTCAGTTCCGAGGCTCCCGGGCTGGTCTTTTCAGCAACTTATCTATGGGGGAGTCTTACCCCCTCCGCATTTCCGCCTCAGGCGGACTGCGGTTTCCCCCA
>CAYTDY010000416.1:0-1883 GCA_964436665.1 uncultured Desulfobacteraceae bacterium | reverse complement strand
GTGCTTTTTTTTATCAATTGAATCTTTCTCTCTTTGAATGGCAGCGATATATTCAGCATCAAGAGTTATTTTTGAGAATTCAAAATGAAGCGTCCCGCCGGCTGTCTCATTTCGTTCACCATCTCCAGGCTCACTATCATAAAAGGCAGCCACCATTAGACCCTCAACAGGAGATATGGTAATGTTTCCTATATATGAATTCACATCATCTGTCCCTTCATAGGTGCCACTCATACCTCCAGTACGCCATCCAGGAAGAGCCCCTAATTCGTCTAAATAGGTTCTATCTAACCCATAGGCACCATCTAACATATGGGTCATAAGCACCTCACCTTTATAGATTGTGGCCGAGATATCAAGACTAGGATGCTCTGTAGAATAGCCAACGGTTGCACCTGTTTTTGCAATCTCATAGCAGTCCTGGGTTATAGGATCATTGATCAGGTGGCTTTCAAAGAAACCAAATGGCTGGCCTCTCTTTCCACCAACAAAGTAGATAGCAAATCCTTCTTTTTTAATGGTAATTGTTGCCTCATCCCAGAAGACTCTGTCATTGTCTGTGTCAAGGGCTTCACCTTTTAGGATAAAATTACCGGTCACATATTCATGAAAGGCAGTCTCAAGACCTAACTCCACTGTACCAATATCCAGATCAGAGGTGGAATCATTAACCTTATTGTCTCCCATGTCACTGTCATCTGCATAACTCAGGTCCAGTTCAATGGCACCGGAGAAGGTAAGTTTTTCTGCCAATCCCTCAAATACGCCAGGTTTTTCTATCTTTTTTTTCAGTTCTTTAATTTCCTGTTCAAGTTCATAGTTGGACATTCCCTCACTTGAGGCAGGTTGTGGAATCAATAGATAGAGGAAGACAAGTGCCATAAATAATATTCCATTTTTCTTTAAAAAATTCATATCATTATTCTCCTCCAGATGTATTTTTATTGATAATTAAAAATAGTTGGCTTATTAATCAAAAAAACCTTTCCAATAATAAGAGATTTTTCATCACCCCCTTTCTCCAAAAAAAAGCCACGAAGATAATTTGCCCCAATCCTGTTAGAGCAAAAGACCTCCGTGGCCTTTTTTACTTACCGTTATTCTATTTTAATAAACTAACTTCTGATGGTAGAAATGATCTTCTTGATCAGACCTTCCTTATTTTTTCAGCTTATATAGCGGCTTAAGAAGGGACTGTCAAGAAAAATCCACTATATAGAATTTTTCCCTTGACAGGTTTTTTCTCTGTCGTTATAGATAACGCATGAATCAAGCGGTAGAAAAACTTTTAAACATGGCATTGAATAACTGGTGGTGGCTGGTCTCCAATCAGGAGGTTAGCCCGCTGAAACCAGCATAATATTATAGAATAAAAAAACCGTGGGCTTGCTTCCATAGGCCCACGGTTTTTAATTAGTGTAATTCAAAAAAGACCGTGGGTCAAAGATCCCACGGTCTTTTTTATTTGGAATCTTAAAATATCTTTAAAAAAGGAGGGAGGCAAAATGATAAAAGAAGCTATAGCAAAGGTAGTTAAAGGGGATGATCTGACAGAAAAAGAAATGGAAGGCACCATGAGTGAAATTTTAACCGGTAAGACCTCACCTGCCCAGATCGGCTCGTTTATCACAGCCCTTAGGATGAAGGGAGAGACTGTAGATGAAATTACCGGTGCTGCCAGGGCAATGAGGGCGAGGGCAGAGAAAATAGGTTTCAACAATCATCTAATAACCCCCATTAGGAGTTCCGCAAAAAGCTTTGGATCTCTCCCAAACCATTCTTCCAGAAAATCTTCATATACGAGTTCAAGTTCGAGATTTTCTAACGGGGTAAATATTGATCGGGATGAAATAAATATAGAAGACGAAACCATCCTCGATACC
>CAYTDY010000415.1:0-1903 GCA_964436665.1 uncultured Desulfobacteraceae bacterium | reverse complement strand
TATCGCAATCTCTTCTCCAATCCATATATTGCTGCCTCCCGGGGATTTGTAGATGCAGTTATCTTACCACGAGATTCCAGGCCCAGGATTATCGATGCCTTAGAGATGCTCACTACAAAAAGGGAGACAAGGCCTGCCAAGAAACACGGGAATATTCCGGTTTAGACCAGAGAAATAAGGAGAATAATCATGGTGGAAAAGAGGGATAAAAAAGAAAAGGTCCATAAGAAGGAAATGGGGGGAAGGCCATCCTTAATCAATCTCTGGGGAATAGCTGGAAGGCAAGAAATAATGGAGATGAGGAGGCTATGGCAGTTAAGAATTCCTCGAAAATAAATTATTTTTACTCTTTTAACCTTTGCCTTAAATTCCAGCCAGCCAATAAAATAAGGAAATGATCTCCATAAAGAATGTATCAAGAGGCATGCTAAAGACTAATAAAGTGACACCCATAAGAAAAATGATAATATTCATCTATAGAAATAAAAACAAAGGTAATGTCAGTTGAAGGTAGTCAATTGTCTGTTGAAAAGGATTAAAAAAAATAAATTCAAATTAATAGCAATCAGCACACTGATACTTTTTGTATTCGTTGATTACCCGGAAATATAAATACAACTGATCCGCCTGCGGCGGAACAGCAGACTACAGACATTACCAAAATTAAAGACTTGAAACAAAATGAATAAAGATGATATTAATATAGTAGGGCATTTCCTTAATAACATTGCATTTTTCATAAACAAAAACTTCAAATGATAAATGTCAAAACAAAAAGTTAAAATTGGGCAATTGTTGGATATAAATAGACATTTTGCAATTTAGTTACGTGGGTATGCAGTTGACTCAAGTTCGTTGAGGGTATCTCCTTGAATATACTGGCTTTCTGACATTTTATGCGGTTTTACAAAAAAATTCCGAAAAGTCTTATTAAGTCAATACATTAAAGTGAATTAACTGGAGCGAAGTGCATACCCACGTTTAGTTATTTGGATTTGATTTGGCATTTTATTGGAATTTTTTACTTTAACATTATTTACGAAAAGAATTACTAGATAATGCTTAGGCCCAATGAGGCATCTAAGTAATTTATTACCTTAGGTGCCTTATTTTCACCTCGGGTATAAACCCATGGAAAAAAAGCTAACAGTAAATTTAAAAGGCTCCCCTCCTATTGATATTCCTGCTCGAGGCCTTAATGTCTTTAAGGCATTACAGTCCTTAGGAATAGATAGCGTGGAAAAGATAACAGCTATTAAAATAAATGGTGAGATCAAAGACCTGTCAACAGAGATTGTCTCATTAACAGAACTTGAACCTGTTTACATAGACTCCCAAGATGGTCTGCAAATACTCAGGCATAGCACTGCCCATGTTATGGCAGAAGCAGTACAGGATCTCTTCCCTGGAACAAAGGTAACAATAGGTCCTCCTATTAAAAATGGTTTCTATTATGACTTTGACTATAAGAGGCCATTTGAGGCCAAGGATCTGCCCAAGATTGAAAAAAGGATGGCTGAAATAATAGAAAAGGATCTTCCCTTTATCAGAAATGAAATTCCAAGCAGCGAGGCAATTGAGTTTTTTAGCTCCAAGGGTGAGCCCTACAAAGTCGAGTTGATTGAGGACCTTTCAGAAGAAAAGGTTAGCATATACAAACAGGGAAATTTTACAGATCTGTGCAGGGGTCCCCATCTGCCCTCAACAGGGAAAATAAAGGCCTTTCATTTAACCCACGTTGCTGGGGCATATTGGAGGGGTGATGAAACAAAGCCCATGTTAAGTAGGATCTATGGTATTGCATTTGCTGACAAGAAATCCCTTAATGTACACCTTAAAAACCTTGAGGAGGCAAAAAAAAGAGACCACCGCAGGCTGGGCCGGGAACTGGACCTGTTCAGCA
>CAYTDY010000414.1:0-1907 GCA_964436665.1 uncultured Desulfobacteraceae bacterium | reverse complement strand
TAGTAATGGGGGCACAGGTAACGTTTATCTGGTCTGCTGTGGTGGAACGGTCAAGGTGGAAATACCGCCAGAGGGCTTACAGGTATATCTACCTTGACGCAGGCCACATAGCACAGAATCTCTACCTGGCTGCTGAAGCCCTCAGGCTGGGTGTATGTGCAATAGGGGCACTTTTTGACGATAGGGTAAACAGCATTATAGGGGTAGATGGGGTTGAAGAAACTGTCATATATATGGCCACTGTTGGTTGGCCTCAAAGAAGTGAATAGTCCGATTAGGTCTGTATCGAATATTTAATCACAGGAGAGGCATAAGAAATGTACATCAAATGTTGGGGTTCAAGGGGCTCAATTCCGGTTTCTGGAAGTGAATATATTAAATACGGCGGTGATACCACCTGCATTGAAATCAGGACAAAAGACGATAAAATCATTATAGTGGATGCAGGGACTGGAATTCGGAGGCTTGGAAACCAGTTGATCAAAGAGGAACGCTACAGCTATAATATAATCTTTACACATGCACATTGGGACCACCTCATGGGACTCCCTTTTTTCAAACCCCTTTATCTTGAGCAAACTGACATACGGCTGCAGGGATGCCCCTTTGCACAGAAGTACGTTGAAACCATGATCTCTAAGGTTATGTCTCCACCCAACTTTCCGGTAAAATATACTGACATAAAGGCCAACATCCACTTTGAACCTGTATGCCCCGAACGCTTCGAAATCGGCACTATCTCTGTCATACCGATTCCTCTGAGCCACCCAAATCAGGGAAGGGGATACAAATTTATTGAAGATGGAAAGACATTTGTCTTTCTAACCGACAATGAATTGGATTTTATTCACCCGGGCGGCCTTTCATTTAAGGCCTATCAAGAGTTTTCAGCCGGTGCGGAGCTTCTCGTGCATGACGCTGAGTATACAAAAGAGGAATATAACTTCACTGAGCAGTGGGGACACTCTGTCTATACAACCGCATTAAAGCTTGCTATCAACGCAAAGGCCAAACAACTCGGTCTGTTTCATTTGAACCAGGACAGGACAGACCAAGACGTAGATGAGATAGTGGATACGTGTCAACAGATCGTTACCGAGAGGGGTTCTGATTTGAAATGTTTCGCGGTTGGCGCTGACATGACACTCATATTGTAAAAAAGGGAAAAAATTGACCGGAGCACTTCCTGCAATATGAATTTCAGGAATGCAATGCGCCAGCGAGAAAATTCAGCAGAAACAACCCTTTAAATTGCAATCTATCATGCTCGAAGCAAAAATCCTGAACGAATACCGCATTGTTGCTATAGTTGGCCTATCGCCTGATCCGAGCCGACCGAGCCACAGGGTAGCCAAATATCTTGATCGGCATGGTTTCAGGTTAATTCCAGTCAACCCGGATGCTCAAGAGATATTGGGCAAGAGGAGCTACCATGACATGAGCTCCATACCCGAGCCCATAGAGATAGTGGACATATTCCGAAGATCGGAAGAAGTAATGCCTATTGTGGATGAGGCAATCAAGATCGGGGCTAAGGTGGTGTGGATGCAGGAAGGGGTAATTAATGAAAAAGCGGCATCTATGGCTAGAGATGCCGGGCTGCTGGTAGTCATGAATAAGTGTATGTTTAAGGAGCATCAGTGCCTTAGCAAAAAACTCGACTAATTAAGAGGAGATAGTCGCTATGGAAAAGATCACGTTGCCAATCCCCAATATATCTTGCGAGCACTGTGTTATGACCATTAAAAGAGAACTGGGGGAAATAAAAGGAATAGAAGAAGTGGAAGGAGACGCCACGACAAAGAAAATCACCGTGCAATGGGATTTGCCAGCGACGTTGGAAAAAATCAAGTCCACCTTGAAGGAGATTAACTATCCTGCCGCTGATTAGATTTCATTGAAGACAA
>CAYTDY010000413.1:0-1908 GCA_964436665.1 uncultured Desulfobacteraceae bacterium | reverse complement strand
CCAAGTTCTTTGAACTTTTCCTGATCTGTCTTTCCTTCCAGCCGTAATGCCCAGATAAGCGCAAGATCCATGTGGCAATGCCTGGCAATGTAACCCATGTCATGACCTTGGGAGAGCAAATTACCAATTTCACTAAAATTGGTATTATTGGTAATTTGAGAGATTCTTTGCTGATTTATCCCCACTGTTTCCGAAATCTTTTCCTGAGGCCATCCAAGGCGACTCAAACGAAGGATAACGGTGTTTCGGCCTGCCTTCTGTCGTGCTCTTATATCCGAGATCCACGTATTGACAGTTTGCTGGATAACTCCGAGTTTTTGTGCCAGGGCTTCTTCAGTCCACTTACATTCCTGATCTGAAGTGGCTATCTCCCGGGCGATTCGCTTTTTATCGCCTGGGCTTAAACGATCGCCATGGCTGATGTTACATTTTGCTGATTCAAGGAGAAGCGCTGTTTTGTTTTTTTCGTAATCAAGGGGTTTGTCCTTCCATTCAACGGCCGCAATCTTTTTGATTCCACTTTCCTTAAACGCAAACCAGCGGTGGATACCATCCAGGATTAATGTAGCATCTGTTTTTCCATTGTCCTCTGGATAGTTGAAAACCCTCTGTATCTTGATGGGTGGAAACTGGGCCCCCAGGGTAAGGGCTTCGATATAGGCTTCAATCGTTTTTTCGTTTTTTCCTCCTCTTGGGTAGATGGAGGGTTCCGAGGTTAAATCAGAGATATTAACTTCCATACGTACCACACATGGGCTAATGGGTTTGGGGACGTCCAAGAATTGATGGCTTCGGGCAATTTGAAAAACAGTCTGTACCATTTCATAAGGTCTCTATGACCGCTTTCAATTTTTCTATGTCCCTGTCAAATGAAATAACTACCTTTTCAGGAGAGGATCGGGCGGCAAGAATACAATCAACAATATCAGTATTGGAATTTTCATATTTCAGCAGCGCTTCAAGGATTTCTGATCTATTAGGATTTATGATGCCGGAAAAATTCAATATGTCATTTAACTTTTCGACAATTTCACGTTTGGGAATCTCGTAATATTTTTCCATGACATAGATGCATTCAACAACAACATCCAGGATCTCTCCATTTTTTGTCCCTTCGGATAAATCCGCCATAAAGCCTTCTGCTCTAGGACTGAACTCTGCGTGATCTCCCAATAAATATCTGAGGACAACATTCGTATCAATCAGATACACCTTCTGCGGCAACTTCATTTGCAATTTTTCCTCTTATTTCTTTTCTTATCTTAGTTAAAGGAACATGCCCCTTAGCATATTTTTTGAGGCTCCCCGCCAAAAGATTTGCCTGTGCCCCAGGAATTCCTTTTAACTTGACCTCGTTGTCTTCAAAAAGAAACAATACACCTCCCTCATTTGTTATCTTTAGCCTTTCCCTGATGGGCTTTGGTATTGTTACCTGACCTTTTCTTGATATTCGTGCGTACATTTTTCACTCCGATTACTATTCCTCTTTTCCCTACTATTGTTTAGATTCCCCCTATTACTATTTGTCAAACAATTATTCTTGGTAATACTTTCATGGCCTCATAAACCCTCTATTCTGCCCACATCTTGAAGAATCCTCTTGCTTTCTTCCCCATCTATATGAAAATTACCAATTAGATCAAAGAGGTTGAGGCATAGGCCTTTTTCCTTTCGGTTGAAGATAAAGCGATTGCGGCTGTCATAAGTGAAAAAGTAGGTTAGTATAGGGTTTTGGCTGTTTAAAAGGGCAAACAGATGGCCATAAAATCCGTGATTATACCGCTGGCCGCTGCTGCCGGAGCCACCTTGTTCATAATAATCCCATTTATTTTGATTTCTCTTGAAGGTTTATAATTTTAATCCCTTTTTTCTGGTACAACTCAAGATGATAATCTGTGGTATAGATCT
>CAYTDY010000412.1:0-1911 GCA_964436665.1 uncultured Desulfobacteraceae bacterium | reverse complement strand
GGGGTCCTTTCTGTTTTGTGAATGTAAATGGACAGGAAAAAAGGTAGGCTTGAGTATAGTAAACCAACTTCAAAATAAAGCAATTAAATTTCCTGAAGCAAAACACAAATGCTTCGGATTCTTTTCCAAGTCAGGATTTACCAAAAAGTTAGAATGCTTATCAAAGAAAAGAGAAGATATAATACTCTTTGATTATTGATAATTGTATACTCTTAAGTATAATACTTATGAGTATATTATTGATGTAAAAGCAGTCGCTGGTTCTAAAACAACTTTAAAGCTGCATTTGTATGAATTTGCAGATCAAATCTTCAGTCTTGCCACAATCTCCTCCTCGCCAAATAATTCAGGCCAGACCTAGATCTATTGACAATCGCCCTGAAAATAAACAATGCGGGGACTGAATTTGACATGGGCCAAAATAAATGACTGGCCTAAAAAATCATTTGAGCCAATTATGCCAAAATTTCGGCCATGTTAATTAATCTTCTCATCATCAATCTTTAATCCTCAGAATTAACAGTTCAACAAAACACCAAAAAACCATGGAAGCGATTCCATAGGATAAGTCTGTCCAAATCCAGTGAAATCTAAGAAGAGAGGAGGTGATCCTTATGGCTTACACACCTGAGTTATCAAAAGTCGGAAGTGCAACTTTGCATAGTTTACCATGGTCTCTCAACAAACCCATGACACAGATATAAGAAATAGTAGTTCAAAAATACTCAAAATCAATAAAACCGGAACGAATATGCAGCTCATTAGAATTTGTTGATTCAAAAAGAGGTTTTAAGGAGTAGGAGAAAGATATTCAAAAAAGAAAAGAGGGTTGAATGAGAATTAGGGTAACTGGGAGAGCCACTGGCACGCCGGGGCAACCAGGATAGATTGGTCATTGTTGGAAAACATCCGATAACCATCATCCTCACCTGTTGAAATGAAAAATAGCCAAGACTATTTTTCAGTATGATGAAAAATTGCCAAAACCATAGGCAAAGGTCAACCATGTTCTTGACTTATATAGAAGGGGGAAGAGGCGAGTTGCTTTTTAACAGGGGTGGCGCTAAGGTTTAATCACCTGGATTGAACTGATATGTCGTGCTTTTCTTGCCAGGGCACTATCAAAGGTTGCAAATTTTTTAGCTATCTTGCTCGATGCCAAATGTAGTGCATCAGCAAAGCCAAGATTGTATTCATACCATGAAATTGCCTGATTCACGATATCAGGATCTTCGACACTCACATTTCGAAGTCCAAGTAATTTCTGAAATCCTTTTATTATGTTGGCCTTTTCAATGTCGTAGGCGTGCCGTAATACCCATTCTGTTTCAAGCATAACAGTCTTAGGGATAAATATATCATCGCTTTTTATTACATTTGCAGCGCGTCGTGCCTGACCTGGATCGTCTTTGGTCAACAATCTAATCAGGAGATTTGTATCAACCGCGATCATTTGCTCTCTTTAGCTCCTTTTGCAATGGCGAGTTCCATATCCTTCAATGACTTTTTAGGCCCCTTATAGTTAACGCAGCCCAGTACCTCATCAATTTTTGACTCTTTATATGGTTTAATAGGTTTCAGCTTAATGCAATCATCCATGTCTTCAACAGCAAATTCAAGTCCAGGCTCCCAGCCATGGACTGCCCGGACATGCTTCGGTATGACGACTTGGCCCTTGTTTGAAAGTCGTGTTGTTTCCACAGATACCTCCTGCTTGGTAAGATTAAAGTAAGACCACCATAACCCATATTTTCTCAATTAACAACAATATATTTAAGGAAAGATTTGCAAGCTGAAATTTATCCTAGAAGGAAAAAGGGGTTAGCAGGAGAGTCCGGTAATCCATGATTGAATATTGGCGTCCCCAACCGGATTTGAACCGGTGCTGTCGGCGTGAAAGGCCGATGTCCT
>CAYTDY010000411.1:0-1913 GCA_964436665.1 uncultured Desulfobacteraceae bacterium | reverse complement strand
TCTCACCAAGGGTACCTATCCTTGAATAAAGGCCAGGAGTAGTTTTCAAAGAGCTAAAATGTTACGATTTTTCTAATTTTACCTATAGTTTCCATTTTTATCAATACTTACCTCCTAATTGCTACCAAGTATTGCCAGGGGTAAGGACAATCATAAGTTTTTGGGAATTGCGGGGTTATGCATAGTAGTTCTATTTAGTAATTTTATTCCTTTAAGATTTGTGGTAATAAAAACTTGATCTGACTGGTTTTTATAAAGAATCCATAGGATTGATATTGCTATTAAGTTGCAACACTTTCTATAAAATAATTAACCTGTAGGTCATTTTTAAATATTACCCAGTTAACGGCAAATAAAAAGGAGATAACAATGGCATTAGCTATTCTTTATAGAGAGGAATTAAATGAGTATGATTTTGGACCAGGTCATCCCTTTAGGGGAGATCGGTACGAAATATTTCCCAGATTCATTAGAGAAAAGCTCAATGATGCATATTACCAGATTATTCAGGCAGAATGGGCCTCTGATGAAGATTTACTGAAAATATGTAAAGAAGATTATATTGATTTTACCAAGACCTTTTACAAGGCTGCCAGTTCGGGTTTATACTATGAAGGAGATTTTTATCGCTTTCACAGTGGAGATAACAAACCGGCAGGAACCCCAGGAAAGATTGAAGAGGCTGCAAGGTTGGTAGTTGGCCAGGCAAAGCTGGCTGTTGATCTTGTTGAGGGAGGCAAATTTAACAAGGCGGTATCTATTGGTGGAGGAATGCATCATGCTAAGGAGAACTCTGGGGAGGGATTTTGTATCTATAATGATGTTGCTTTTGCCGCCAGATACTTAATAGATAAATATAAGTTAGAGAAGATTTTGATTTTAGACACCGATGCCCATGCTGGTAATGGGACTTGTGAGTACTTTTATAATGAATCTAAGGTCTTGTTTATCGATCTTCATCAGGATCCCATGACTCTCTATCCTGGAACAGGATTCTTACACGATATTGGTACAGGTAAAGGAAAAGGCTTCACTATCAATGTCCCGCTTCCCATGTACGCAGGTTATGATTCTTATCAGCTTATTTTTAATGAGCTAATCCAGCCAGTAGCTAAGGAATTCAGGCCCCAGATCATTATTAGAAATGGAGGATCTGATCCTCATTTCGATGATGGACTTACTCAATTAGGCTTGCCAGTAAAGGGCTTCAGGATGATAGGAGATAAGGTTAGAGAGATAAGTAAGATCTGTGATGGAAAAGTCATTGATTTAATCGCATCTGGTTATAACAAAAGTGTTTTGCCGTATGCCTGGTTAGCTTTACTTAGTGGCCTCGCAGATATCGAAATTGCCATAGAAGAATTAGGCTTAATCCCTCCAAGATTTCAAAAAGATACATCCCTTAACTCTACCAAAGCAGTTTTAAAGGAAATTCAAAGAAACCTTAGTCCCTATTGGAAATGTCTATCTTAAAATATTAACTTGGTAATTCCCTGCAGCTTTATGCAGGCCTTCCGCAGTCATTGCGAGTGTAGCGAAGCAATCTCAAAAGAAAAAGATAAGATTGCTTCGTCGCTTCCGCTCCTCGCAATGACAGTGAAAAGGGCTTTTTTGCATTATGATACTTTAAAGCTTGCCGCGGGGAGTTCGTTAACCAGAAATTTTATAATCTCAATTATATTATTTTTAAATTAATACCTGTTGGAATTTAACACGGGGATTTATTAAAAATTTTATCTTTATGTTAGATCTGCCATTTGATCCCTTAAAAAGAGCAAAAGAGGTTGAAGATGTAGTTATGGAAGGCTTAGCAAGGAAATATGAAACATTTGGGCCTGAAGGGATAAGAAAAATTAATTTATTTTCCCTCCATTATTTTATAGTTTCTCCTCGCCAGATAATCTCCCAGTAAT
>CAYTDY010000410.1:0-1921 GCA_964436665.1 uncultured Desulfobacteraceae bacterium | reverse complement strand
CAGGGAAGGTGGTAGCTGTGGTGTGGGAGGGAGTGGCAATGGGACTGGAACTGCCAAATCGACTTTAGCGGCAGACTCGATTGTAAACCTCTTGGATGCAATGAACTCTCTATCGAAGTAAAAACGTACCTTCCAAAGACCTGGATTCTTTGCTGCCTTTTCACCATGTATAGACAGGCTGTGCCATGCAGTCGCCTCACTCAGGTATTTTTCCCTTGGGGCCTCTATCGGGCGATTACCCGTGGAATAATAAAGATTGCCATTCGGGTCATACCAGTCGCATCTCAGTGTGTGTCTTCCCGACAGGTTCTTTAACTTCAAGGAGGCGATAGCCTTAGGGTCTTGAGTGGAAAAGGTGGTGGTGGGATTTAGAGGAATGCCTTCAGCACCTCTATCTTCTATTCCTTTTGATAGTATGGGGTCATCAAAGGTAAGTTGTGGTGGCTTTATTACCTCCTTGGTAGAACTACAGGCAAAAATAAATAGAGGCAAAATCAGGAAGATGAGGGCTTCTCTTATCTTATTCATAAGACATCTCCTATTTGTCTTCCTTGTCTACTTAGGATACAGAAAAATCGATGAAAAGCAAGACCAAATTATTGTCAGCCTCTATAAGGGCTCTGTAGTAGAAGATATTGCGGACAAGCATTTTGATAAATTTTGTGGTGCTGACCCCAGCTATATATCTGAGAAAATGATCGAAGATGATTTGAACTCTTTAAGGAAGGCCGCAAATCAATTACCCCGCCGCAAGCGGACGGGGTATTAAAAACCCTAATAAATGCGAAGACTTGCAGATAAGCGGGTAGCCCATAGGGACAAACGTGATCCTAAAAGCATTTTAAAATTCGGAGAAGTGGCTGATTGTATCGATTTTTTAGACAAGCTCTATTGTAAATACCACTTAATATTTCATGCTGAATGGACAGGTAGTCTATAACCTTCATATCTTACCGATTGGAAGGCAATTTTCGATCATCCGTGGAGATTACCAGAAAGCCTAATCTAACTCGCTAATGCAGGCGACAGGCTAAAGCCTGGGGCTGACCAGCACGTTAGCAGTTCAAATACCGACCGTGTCACCATCACTGAAGAAAAGGTTGTACAAAAATTTGGCTTGACATTCGGCCTCAATATGGTACTTTAAAAAGACTGGAGGTGCTACTAATGAATATTCAAACAGATATTAAACCTGTGACTTACCTTAAGTCACGAGCAGCAGATCTTTTACGACAAATCAATGCAACCCATCGTCCTATCATAATAACCCAAAATGGTGAACCTAGAGCTGTATTGCAAGATCCCAAAAGTTTTGAAGATATGCGTAAAGCCATTGGGATTCTAAAACTTATTTCTCAGGGGGAAGTGGACATTAAGAAAGGTAATTCCAAAACTCAAAAAGCAGTATTTAATAATATTGAAGAAATGTTGAAAATGAAAAATAAATGAGCAAAAAATACAAGGTAATATGGGCAGATATAGCGGAGAACGATTTAAAAAATATTATCGAATATATCGCCGATGACAGCCTGTTTAACGCCCAAAAAGTTTTCACAAAAATAAAAGAAAAGGCATCAAGCCTACATTTCCTCCCTGATCGCGGTCGCCTGGTCCCTGAATTAAAGGACCAAGGCATCCTCCAATATCGTGAATTGATCCATTCCCCATGGCGAATCATTTACAGGATTTCAGAAAATAAAGTTTATGTCTTATCTGTATTAGATGCTCGACGAAACATTGAAGATATCTTATTGAAACGATTATTAGATAAAGAAATATAGAAACCGCTAACAATGGGTTCAACCTGCCCGCCAACAGCTCGGCGGTTTTGTCAATCTATCTGGCTCACTCGAAGTCTATTAGTTTTCAAAAGTCTGTGCTCCGCAATGTTGGCGGCAGGTTACCCCTGACATTATCCTTT
>CAYTDY010000409.1:0-1925 GCA_964436665.1 uncultured Desulfobacteraceae bacterium | reverse complement strand
CCATCGGTTTAATAGCCTCTTCGTATGGGAAATGGTGGTTTTCTTCCCATTCATCCGCAAATGGGGCAATTTTCTCGTCTACAAAATTACGGACAGTGTCTTTAAGCATCTGAAGTTCCTCAGGTAGTTTAAAATCCATATTTCTTTCCCCCGTATTTTAAGATTAATTGGTTTTAAAAAATAAGGGTTAATAACTTTTTTAATGTTAAAGTATAGAACATTAAACTCTTATTTACAATAGATTTGTTACCTTTATCAACCACAATCTAAATTTAAATACCAAGAGCACTTAAACTTATAAGTACCTAAAATTTAAACAAAAAAAACAATCAACAACTTTAGTTCGCTTTACATTTTAGGCATTTTAGCTCACTTTTAGGTAATTATTTACCAAGACAAAATCTACTAAAGATGTTGTTGAGGATCTCTTCGTTGGTTTTATTTCCTGTTATTTCATCTATAGCACCCTTAGCCCAAGAAAGATCTGCTGCTATTATTTCCAACGGAAAGCCTTTTATTAGGTTTGTAGATGCCCTTTCTAATAAATTAGCAGCCTTAGTTAATGCTGTTTTATGTCTTAAATTAGGAATAATAGGTGTTGGAGATATATCTATGTTTTTGCTGACAACCTCATTAAAAACCGCCTTATTTAGTTCTTTAAACCCCTCACCTGTAAGGGCTGAAATTTTAACTGTTGGAAGGTGTTTAAATGTAGAGTTGATTTTTTTCTCACTTAATTTTGCCGGAAGGTCAATCTTGTTTATAACCACTATGGTAGTTTTTTTATCAACCTTTTTTAATAAGCTTATATCGTGTTGATTTAAGGGCCTACTACGATCAACCACCAAAAGAGTTAAATCAGCTAAGGCAAGCTGAGCATTTGTTAAATCTACTCCTTTTTTCTCAACCCTTCCCCTAACTTTTCGTATCCCAGCTGTATCTATCAATTTTACAGGAAGCCCCTCAATATTAACCATACATTCAAGAATATCACGAGTTGTGCCGGGTACATGGGTGACAAGAGCCCTATTTTTCTGTAAGAGCCTGTTTAAGATGCTTGATTTTCCAACATTAACTCGTCCGGCTATTACCACAGAAACCCCCTCATGCCATATCTTTCTCTGGGAGTAAGCATCTATAAATTCTTTAATTGGTTTTAAGACCTTTTGGTTTATATGCGTTGCTATATGTGGTCTTGCTGTTATAGTAGGTTCTTCATCAGGAAAATCTATCGAAGCCTCTATTTCGGTAAGGATTTTAATAAGCCTTTGTCTGATTTCTTCAATTCTTCTCCTTACTCCTCCGGTTAACTGTCTGGCTGCCAACCGTGCAGACATTTCGCCTTTGGCATTTATGAGGTCTATGATTGCTTCAGCCTGGGTTAAATCAATCCTGCCATTCAGGAAGGCTCTGAGGGTGAATTCCCCGGGTTCAGCTAACCTAGCACCTGCTTGAAGTATTATTTGAAGTATACCCGATAGGATTGTATGGCCGCTGTGGGAATTAATCTCGACCACATCCTCGCGGGTATAAGAGAAGGGCGCATGCATTATGGATAATAGAACTTCATCCAGAGGAAGGTTTGATTTTGGATCGATGATATGGCCTAAGTAAAGACGAAAACTATCAAATGATTTGATGGGCCGCTTTGCTCGAAAAATTTTTCGTGCAATATTTTCTGCATTATATCCGCTGATCTTAATTATTCCTATACCGCCTACCCCTATTGGTGTGGCTATAGCAGCAATGGTCTCCTCTTTATAATCCATAATAGAAAAATGTAACATTTTAGCTCTTTGAAAACTACTCCTAGCCCTTACTCAAGGCCCCATAGTTTCCCTTGGTGAGCCGCATGAGCATGGGGATGTCTTTTTTTTACTCCTGCCAGTCAAGGAGCACGTGTATGTCTTTTTTTACTCATGCCT
>CAYTDY010000408.1:0-1941 GCA_964436665.1 uncultured Desulfobacteraceae bacterium | reverse complement strand
GATCCTGTCTAATACTCTATCACATTTTGTGCAGTCAATGGGGTTCACTCCACATTTATAAATTTGAATTTTAGATTTGTTTCAAATTTCGATATTCGATATTCGGATTTTTTCAGCATTATTTTAATTTCGGATTTATTTACAGCAAAGAATCTGGGGATAATCCCAATCTTGGGATATAAAGATGGTTAATTGGTCAGCTATTCATACAAAGAGAGAAAGGAATCTTTTTGCATTTCTTTTATGGATTCTTTCCTTCCTGTATAGCCTTGCTATCCGACTTAGAATTATTGCTTATAAGGTCGGACTTTTAAGATCTAAATCCCTTCCAGCTTATGTTGTTAGTATAGGAAATATAACGACAGGTGGTACAGGCAAAACGCCAATTGTTGCTATGCTTGCCGAGTGGGCAAATAAGAATGGATTCAGGGCAGCAATACTTTCGAGGGGCTATAAAGGAAAAAGAGGCGATGACTCCCTTATTGTCTCTGATGGAGAAAAGGTTTTGGCATCGGTAGATGTTGCAGGAGATGAACCATTTTTATTAGCTAAAAAGTTATCCTCAACTCCTGTTTTAATATCAAAAAAAAGATACAGAATCGGATCTTTAGCCTTAAAACAATTCAGATCGGAGTTATTACTATTAGATGATGGCTATCAGCACTTATCATTATATCGGGATTTGAACATTCTTCTTGTAGATTGTAAAAGGCAATTTGGAAACAGATCTCTACTGCCCCTCGGCCCTTTAAGGGAGCCTGTTGAACAGATAAAAAGAGCGGATTTTATTATTATTACCAAATACACAGATGAGAATCCCGGAGATGATTTGTTCAATTTCTTGCAAAAACATTTTCCCGGGAAACCGATCTTTCGATCTGGGCATTTTCCTGATCAGGTTGTATTTCCACTTGTTGATAAAGCCTATCCACCAGATATTTTGTCAGGGAAAAATGTGGTGGCCTTTGCAGGGCTGGCTAATCCAGATGATTTTTTAGAAATGGTAAAAAGTCTTGGGGCTAATGTCATTCATTTTAAAACTTTTTCTGATCATCACTCTTTTAGCAGAAATGAGATTGAAGAGCTTGCATCTTGGACAGAAAGAGTAGATGTCGATTTTTTATTGACCACAGAGAAAGACTGGGTAAGAATTGATGGTAAAATTGGTGTTGATTTGGATATTGCTATCTTAACTATAAAGGTAGAGCTCCTTTCAGATAGAGATACATTTTTTGATACCATAAGAAGGGGAATTCTCAGATCTAAAAAACATTCAGCCACTAAAATACATTTGGACGCAGATTAACGCAGATTATCAAGATCTTAAATATAAAGAATTAAAGAAAATAGTTTTCTGTGGGCATCTGCGAAAATCTGCGTCCTAATTAAAAAAATGAAGGTAAGATCTAGATATAATATTTCAACTGAGGGGATTAAGAAGATATTGGTTAGGTCCACTAACTGGGTGGGTGATACTGTGATGATGATCCCGGCCCTAACGGCACTTAAAAAGGCTTTCCCTCTTGCACAGATAACAGTTTTGGCTAATCCTTGGGTTATTCCACTCTTAGAGAATCATCTTGGTGTGGATAGAACAATTATTATAGATAAAGGTAAAGGTTTCTTTAGTTCATTTAAAGAATTGGCAAGGATTATATCATGGCTAAGGGGTGAAAGGTTTGATCTGGCTGTTCTCTTTCAAAATGCCTTTGAGGCTGCTTTTCTGGCCTATATGGGAAAGGTTAGATATAGAGTGGGTTATAATACTGACTGTAGAGGGTTTTTATTGACCCATAATGTCATAAGGGATCAACATATTCTCTCAGTTCATCAAGTTGAATATTTCCTGGGTCTAATAGAGGCTATGGATTGGTATGTTGAAGAGAGAAGACCGATCTTATACGTTAATGATGAGGATAGTAAGTCAGCATCTTTGATGTT
>CAYTDY010000407.1:0-1941 GCA_964436665.1 uncultured Desulfobacteraceae bacterium | reverse complement strand
CGCTAATCTACGCTGATTATCGCAGATATTTTTTCTTTTATTACCGTTTAAACTGATTTTTGTTCATCTGTGGCTGAATAGTTACAAGAATAATAATAAAATCTACCATCTATGAAAAGATTGTGCAAACATTTTTACGTTTAAAACAGGTCTTAGTCAGAATATTATCAACAGGAGGGAGCCCTGTCAGTTGGCAAAGTTTGGCTAAAACTATTGACACACCCCCCTACAATACAGTTCGAGAATACAGTGAACTTTTGGCCGATTCCTTTTTGCTTACTATCCTCTATTTCTTGGAGAGAAATAAGAAAATGGCCAATCCCAACAAAATGAAAAAATTCTATTTTTTTGATCCTCTGCTCTTAAACATTGCTCGACAAGAGGCTGGTCTAAGCCCAAAGCAGGATTTCAGCCTAGCAGCCGAAGGCGCTGTTGCTGCCCATCTTGTCAAAAAATTTGAAAGTCGCTTGTTTGAGGGATTTGGTAGCACAGAAAAGGTTTTTTATTGGAAATCTATTAAGGGCAAGGAGGTCGATTTTGTTGTGTTACAAGGTGAATTGTTTATGCCAATAGAGGTTAAGTACCAGAGTATGATAAGCTGATCCGATTACTCAACTATGAAACGTAGTTTTGGCAAGGGAATCCTGGTCACCAAGAATACCTTTTTAATAGATGAAAATATTATCGGCATTCCAGCTCCAGTCTTCTTTTTACTATAGACTTATTTAGTGTAAAAAAGGAATTATATTTTAATTGATTATAGATTGTGGTACTTGCTAAATAAAAAAGCGCCTAAAGTTAGAAAGTTAAAAAAATAAAGGAGATGAGCTATGTTTAAAACAGGAATCGTTAAGGATAAAAGGTATATTGATCATAGAACTGGAGACTTTCACCCTGAAAGTCACAAAAGATTAGAGATTATCTATGATATGTTGAATGATCCGGATATGATGGATATATACACTGATGTTCCGGTGAGAGAGGCTACGGAAGAGGAATTGCTATATATTCACTCAAAAGATTATATAAGTATGGTTGCAGCTACAGCCGGTAAGCCATACAGTTACCTTGATGCGGACACTCAGACCTCCCCGGGGTCTTATCAGGCTGCTTTACTTGCAGCGGGAGGTCTTTGTAATGCCATTAAAATGGTAAAAGAGGGTGAGATAAACAATGCATTTGCCCTGGTGAGACCTCCAGGTCATCACGCCGAGAGAAACAGGGGCATGGGATTTTGCATCTTTAACAATGTGGCAATAGGGGCCATATATGCCCAGAAAGGATTGGATTTAAATAGGATTCTGATCGCTGACTGGGATCTTCACCATGGTAATAGCACCCAACACTGCTTTGAAGATGATCCTTCCATCCTTTACTTTTCCACCCATCAATACCCATATTATCCTGGCAGTGGCAGCTTTCAAGAGGTAGGAAGAGGTAAAGGAGAGGGCTATACAGTTAATGTCCCTCTTTCAACAGGATATGGCGATGCAGAATATATCGCTATTTATCAGGAGATACTTCAACCTATAGCCATGGAGTTCAAGCCTGATCTGGTGCTTGTCTCTGTAGGATTCGATATTTATGAGGGTGACCCCTTAGGGGGTATGTCAGTTACACCTGACGGATTTGCCGGGCTGACACGTACTCTTATGGAAATTGCCAGCTCAAGCTGTGATGGCAAAATCGTCTTAACCCTCGAAGGTGGCTATAATCTGCAAGGCTTAAGGGATTCAGTGAAGTCGGTTTTAAAGGAATTAAGGGGGGAATCAACGATAAAAGACCAAGATTGGTCAGGCAAAGAGGACAGAAGGATTCTAAACCCTGTGCTTGATAAGGCAAAATCAATTCAGAGCGGGTACTGGAAGATATGAATGGAATGGATAATGGATAAGAACTCCCTTTTTGTAGGTCGAAGTATAGGCGATTTCGCCTTGTGTG
>CAYTDY010000406.1:0-1945 GCA_964436665.1 uncultured Desulfobacteraceae bacterium | reverse complement strand
ATCAAATGAAGACATGTTTTTAAAATTCACTTTTCAGATACAAAAATCAAGCCTACTTAACCACCGTAGTTGATTCACTACAATCCTTTCCAAAGTTTTTATCTGAACATCGCCTGATTCATTGAAGATTACAGAACGAAACATGAAATATCAAGTAATTAAAGGTTGTTGCAGAAACCTTCACCCTCGAATTAATTTTCTTTTAGTCTAACTTTTAACTTTTAGGGTTGTGATATCCAGATGGTGTATGAAAACGATATTTGGCTGGAATAATGGCAAGATACCTCAAATCCTTTACGCAGAAACTACCCCCACTATGTGAAGAATACTGAAACCCTGTTATTATTGACTTTAAATGGCTGATGTGGTTTTATAAAGTGTAAATTCTCCCTCCACCCAGTTAGCTCTTTTAGGAGGTTGATGATGGAGTTACACCTGAAATTGTGCCCGCCATGCTCCTAACGGATTATTCTTGTTCTGTTGGGAGTTTCTGTATTTCATCAAAGCCAAACCCATTGTGAGATGGGGACGGAAAGCCACGGGTCTGAATAGTAGTTGCTGACCCTGATCAAAATACCTATCTCTATTTGAAAAAGATAGCCGAGCTGCCGAGCGTGACATCGTTATAGTCACATTAAAAGTTGCTTGGCTTTTTTATTATTCCTCTAATCTGAATGGAAATTAGAGAGAGGGCATTATGAAACGATTTAACCCATCAACCATTCTCTGGGTGTGGGTCTTAATGATCCTCATTAGTGCAGGATGAACCGAAGTGAAACAGCCTATATTGGGAATTGCTGAGGCCTGCCACAATAGTGGGCTGGACTATTTTGACAAGGGCCTCTATGACCAGGCCATCGCTGATTTCACCAGGGCAATAGAGATAAACCCGTGGCTTGCTGAGGCCCACGTCAATCGGGGGATTGCCTACGAAAAAAAGGGGCAAATTGACCAGGCCATCGCTGATTATAATAAGGCCATTGAGATAAACCCGGGGCTTGCTGAATCCTATCACAATCGGGGAGTTGCCTATTTTAACAAGGGCCAGCATGACCAAGCCATCGCTGATTTCACCAGGGCAATAGAGATAAACCCGGGGCATGCTGAGGCCTACCACAACCGGGCATTTTCCTATGTATATATAAAAGAATACGATAATGCATGGAATGACGTGGAAAAGGCACAAGCTTTAGGTGTCCGAATAAATCCTATTCTCAAAATGTTACTTGAAGACTCGTTTGAAAAAAGACTTTTGAAAAGGGCCGAGTCTTTATTGATAAAAAAAGGGGTCGAAAAAAAAGGCATCAATAAAGCAAGCGTATTTGAAAAAGAAAGATTAACAGATCTAAGAAAAAAATCAGGATGGAACTGGGGTTGGCTACTATTTCTTTTACTTATGAGTGCTATACTCAAACAATGTTTTATTCGGTAGTTGACCCAGTCAATATGCTGTCTTTAGAGTATACCTGCCCTATCCAAAGACGCATTGGTTGTTCAAAACAGACTAAAAAAATAAAAGTATATTAGGTACTGAACGAAAGCGATTAGATCAAGGAGTTTACTTTAGCCATGTTGGTTTGATTCGAAACATTCTCGAATTGGAATTCGGTCGCGACTGGCGCTGGTAATTTCCATAGAGCAAACCAATCAAGAAAAAAAGGTCGAAGATAACTGATGATTCAATCGCCAAATAACAAGACAAATGCAGCGGACGTGGGGTAACGCACCGCTGATTTGAAGCATTATCCTGACCGTTGATATAGTTACTATCCACAATATTTTTACCCTTTCAAAATTGCAGATCACTCCAACGGATCGGCATTTGGCCCTGATTGCAGATCTCTGCTATATATCTGAAATCTGCGATCCTTCCGAGATGTTATGATATCTTTTTCATATGATCAAAATAATCGATCCCAATATCTCTATTTCGTCAAGTTGATTT
>CAYTDY010000405.1:0-1946 GCA_964436665.1 uncultured Desulfobacteraceae bacterium | reverse complement strand
GTCGCGCCAGGGCGGGCTCAATAGGATAGATTGCCACGTCGCTTCCCGCCACGTTTTACTCGCGGCTTCGGCTCATCCTCGCAATGACATGAATGCAACTTGGTATAAAAAACACAAGGGGAAAAGATTATTTACGAGGGATTTATCAGCCAATGATAGTTATACGGGAAACTTTTTTGCGTGGTATTAGAAATGGCCTAAAAACAAGCCTAATACTGATAAAGGTGGTTATCCCCTTTTATATCCTGATTAGCATCTTAAAGGAAACACCTGTCATATCTTATGCAGCTGATCTCTTCTCACCGATAATGAAATATCTTGGGCTTCCAGGGGATGCAGCTATGGTAATATTGGCCGGCTATCTGGTAAACCTTTATGCCGCTATAGCAGTAATGATCCCTCTTGGTTTGACTGCCAAACAGATTACCATCCTTGGTCTCCTTCTTGGCCTTTCCCATAATCTGATTATAGAAACTTTTGTGTTAAGGGAAATTAAGACAAACTACCTCTTATTACTTATGATTAGAATTTCACTTTCTCTTATTATGGCCTTTACCATAAATCAGATAATTTAAAACTTAGCTATGAACTCTTTCAATCTAATAACTGTAACTATCATATCATTAAAAGGGGCAATACTTTTATCATTGAAATTATTTTTGATTATTGTCCCCCTGGTGGTATTCTACGAATTCCTGAAACGATTTACCTTTTTTGAAAAAAGTGGTAGAGGCTTGGATTATTTGATGGGGAAGGTCGGGCTTTCTTCAAGGGCAGCTATTCCTTTATTTACAGGCATATTTCTGGGGATTGCCTATGGAGCAGGAATTATTATACAGGGAGCCCGAGAAGGATCATTAAATAAAGGAGAAACATTCTTACTTGGACTCTTCCTTGCCACCTGTCATGCAGTAGTGGAAGATACCTTGATTTTTGTTGTTATAGGGGGGAATGGTTTGTGGATTTTGGGCCCAAGAATCTTTCTTGCCCTAACATTTACTTTTCTTTTAAGCAGATTAATTTACTATTTTAATCATCGAACTTAAAGATTAACTACCCTTACAAAATCTATTATTGAAATAAGGAGGCTATTCATGGAAAGATACCAATTTGCTGCCTATAGCTGGGCTGAGGTAGGTGAGATGGAGATAAAAGATAAGATCATTCTCATCCCACTTGGATCAACAGAACAGGAAGGAACCCATCTTCCACTTGGTGTGGACACATTTGTGGCAGAAGCTATAGCAAATGAGGTAGCTAAAGAAACTGGCTCTCTTGCAGGTCCTGCTTTACCTTTGGGATATTCAGAGTGGTTTCTCGAGTTTCCGGGAACAATATCCCTAAAGATTGAAACACTTATTCGGGTACTAAGAGAATACATCTCCAGCCTGATTTATCATGGTTTTAGAAAATTCATCTTTGTTAATGGCCATGGGGGAAATTCTCCCGCAGTGGATGTTATTTCCCGGGAATTTACAATGAAACACGATGTTCAAATCGCCATGGTGGAGATATGGAAAATTGCTAATTCCTTTGCAAAGGATATCCCGGATCTAAAAGAAAATATGTTTAGACATGCAGGAGAATTAATGACATCAGTCATGCTGTATCTTCATCCTGATACGGTAGACATGGAAAAAGCAAAGGTAGAATATGTCAAATCAAGCAAACCGTCTTTTAAAACCAAATCAACCCTTGGTCCTGCAGAATTTAAAGGTGTAGAGATCAGTCTTTATGATAAGGCCAAACGTTTAACAGAATCTGGAATAATGGGTGATCCATTATCCGCCACAGTTAAAAAAGGGGAAATTATCTTTCATACAATTACATCATACTTGATAGAGATGGTAAAAAATTTTTAGCCTAAAAGAATTATCCCTCTTTTTCCACCCTAATTATAGCATCACTATTTTTTGGGGATGCAATAGCTGGTATAGAGCAACCAC
>CAYTDY010000404.1:0-1949 GCA_964436665.1 uncultured Desulfobacteraceae bacterium | reverse complement strand
GTATATTTTGCGGATTTTATTCTATTTCATAAATATTTACATATAAATGACATGACATCGTTAGAGAGGGATCGGAAAAAAAGGAAAAGATTTGGATTTAATTTGCCCTATAAATTTATTACCTTAGAAATGAAATCATCATCAGAATATCTTAGAAAAAATATTGACTGGAAATCAAATCATTTATTTATATGGCTTGACTACGATTATTTCATTGATTTTGATATAATTGAAGATCTAAAACATATTGCAAGAAATGTAAAACCAGATGATATCTTATTAATAACCCTTGATGCCGATCTTCCAGGAGAACCAGATGCCGTGGGATCATTCTTAGATGAGTTTAAGAGATATATAGGTCGTAATATCACCATAAAAAAAGCGAAAGAAAAATTTCCCAAGATATTGCACCAGATAATTGATAATGCACTCAAAGAGGGAAAAAAAGATCGAATACCATCAGATAAGATCAAAATAAGTCAATTGTTAAACCTAACATATAAAGACACGTCTAAAATGTATACCTATGGGTGCATATTTGAAAAACCAAGTAAATCGATTGTTAACCAGTGTAATCTAAGAAGTCTTGATTTCATTGCCACAGGTACGAAGGTTTTTCAAATAAATTGTCCTCTGCTCACTCCAAAAGAAAAATTCCATCTTGACTCAGGTATTACTAAGAAAAAAGAATGTATCGACATTGGAAATAGGACAGGATTAAGCAAAGATGATTTAAATAAATATAGCATTTTTTACAAATATTATCCCCAATATTTTGAAAGCATATATTAGGCAATGAGGTCACATATGAAAAGTGAAGTCAATAAAAACCGGGACATCTTGCTATGTAGATCAGATTGTCAAGAGTAATTTGGAAGCCCTTTAAAATTTAAAAGATCTATGAAAGGGGTCTTTTTTTAACACTTGTTAGACAGTAAATCGTTCCGGGAAATAGTAAATGAAAGGCTTTGTTGGTATCATGGATAATGATTGGTTTGCATTTCTCTTGCATCAGCCAGGGATTGATGAAGTAAATTTTTTGGCAGCCAAGGGAGGAAGTTGATAGTTCATAGTTTCAACTCCTGAGTTAAGTAAATTCCATTCAAAAAGCTAATCTTTATACAGGAGGTATCCCATGGAGAAACACCTCAAAATGTGCCCATCCATAAATCTATACATATCTCTGACCATTCCTCACAATGCTTGCTAAAAAAGTTCTTTTGTCCAACTTTCTGTATTCTTCAGGAGTAAATGGCAAGGCCTCTATTAGGTTATTATAGTTTGCCGAGACACGAGAAAGGTACTGCATATTTTCTATGTGGCTCTTGTGGCTAAACCAGTCAGAGATTACTGCCAGATCAATATCACTATGCTCTTTTGGTTTTCCAGTAGCATAGGAACCAAACAGGATAACTTCTTCAATAGGAATTTCACCTTCGAGTTTGGCAATGAAGCCTCTTATGATTTTATCTAACCTATCTTTTGATAAAGCCATTGAAAGATCTCTTCTGCTTTGTTATAAACCTCAATCGCCTTTTCCTTACTGATGATTTCAGACAAACTTTGCTTATAATCCCCGTAACGAGCCTCAATGTAATAAGGTGTCAACTCTGCCAGAAAATCAAACTGCCCAGTGCTCAATTCATCTCTAATTTTGGCAATTGCAACGAGACGATTCAGATTATGTATTGGTAGATTTTCCTTATTTTGCTGGGCAATTAATGCCTTTAAAAGTTTTTCAACTGCTTGTTGGCACATATAAGCAACGTACAAATAGCGCGCTGTATCCAGCATCACTCTGGCAGTTTCAAGGTCATATTCAGCTCGTTCAACCCAATGTGAAAACAATCCTATCCATATTTCCTTATTATCTCTATCTTTTCTTTAAAATAATATCATTATTATAGCATGGCAAAAATTTTCTTTTTAGGGTAATAAATTATAAGAAA
>CAYTDY010000403.1:0-1953 GCA_964436665.1 uncultured Desulfobacteraceae bacterium | reverse complement strand
AGGACAGCACCAAACGCTACCGATCCAGATAGTGGTAAACGAGATCTAAGCGAGAGGGCACCCAACTTTTTTAAGAACTGATAAAAAAGATCTTTGTTAAAAAGATATCGCATAAAGTTTATGAAGGTGTTCATTTATTTATGAAAGTTAAACCAGAATATCCCGCTTTGTAAACGGGGATGAACGTTATAAATTTTCAATCAAATTACAAAATCGCGGTGACGATAGCCATTAATTCGGCGTAATGCCCCAGCTTGTAGGTGACCATAGTCGAATATTCAAGTGATCTCTTTACTTTTTTGTAAATTCAGACTACTTGAAATCTGGATTTGATAATTATTGCAAAATTGCCAGATAACTAACAACGATTACTTAATTGCATTTCTGGCGTTATTATAGATTGTTGTCCCCTATTTGATTTCTTTTTGCACTTTTTCTATGAAAATCCATTAATTATAGGTGATTAACCCTTTGATTTTATCAGAATCGGTTTTAAAAAGGAAAAATTTCGTTAGCCAAGCCGTTTTATGTCAAATCTTCCAGATGCCTGAAATTGATAAGAAGTCACCCTTTTAGAGGGGAGTATATGGGAAATTAGGCTTGCGTGTCAAGGATTGGAGTTCATTGAATCACACAGACTCAATAGGCCAAGACATTGTGTTATCTGATGGCATCCTCAGATTTAAGGATACGTGCCATAGTCAATTTTTTAATTTTACTAAACTTTTTTCAAGCTTTCAAACACAAGTTATAGGTTTTTGAGGCTCTAAATTCCTTCCAATCATAGCAGAATACAAAAGCGAAGTTATAGACAGTACCTATACAATATATTGGATTTCCAAAAAAAGCAGGGTCATTTTTGACTCCGCCTTCATTGATTTCTGTCTTCTTTTATAAATCTCCCTCCCGAATCTTGCAAAGGCGACGTATAGGATATTGGCGTTGGTTTTTGCTGGCAGCCTTGCTTTTGCTTCCCACAATCCCAGATATTTGAGTATCTTTTTTATAACATCCTCGTCCTCGATGACATTGATTACTTTCATTTTTCCAGAACATTTCGGGCATGTCAAAGGATCAACCTCATAGATTTTTTGTATCAACCGTGCCCAGTTCTTTCGGTACTCTTCTTTTGATCCTTCCTGTGAAGGTTGTTTGTGTATCCCCTATCTGGCGGGCAGATGAAGACAACTGCAACGATGAGAATTACCAATCATGGGTTTATCGATTGGTTATTAATTGGGCTTGTGAAGAGACTGGTGCCAATTACCTTAATGGCGAGGATGCTGTACCACATGACATGGTATACTATGGTGATAGTAATGGTTTACACCTGAACACTGAGGGTCATGAAGTATTTACAGAATGGCTTGTAAATCAGATGGTTGAATTAGGCTTTTGGTGAAAATCAGGGGAATAAAGGCTAAAAAAGGAAGAATCAATGAGGCTTGCTCATGGTGTATTCAGATAAATCGAATGATTGATTTCGCAAAAAGGGATATCGAAAGAACTGGGCCAAATTCATCCATAAAATCTGCAGGTCCCCCTAATGTACCCGAAATGTTCCGGAAAGATGAAAATAATCAGCGTGATAGAGGACGAGGAGATCACCCGCCTGCCGTGCCCATTCCGGAACTGAATTGTCTAAAAACTCTTAAGACAGTAAGAGTCATCAAGCTGATAAAAGGGTTACAATGCAATGGCGGGTAGGTAAAAAAGATCCTCAAGCACCTGGGTTTATGGGAAATTAAGGCCACACCGCCACCCAAAGTAATAGGGCCGCTAAAAATCCAAGAATACAAAATCGACTACTCCACCTCACAGTTCCCCTCGTCCGATAAGTGGTTATATTTAGACCCAGATTATCTGGAGTTTTACCCCGCCTGATTTTACAAATTGGGAGTTTGGTTCAGGGGAGATGTATAACCTTTTTTCACCTAACTGTCGTCCCTTCCA
>CAYTDY010000402.1:0-1957 GCA_964436665.1 uncultured Desulfobacteraceae bacterium | reverse complement strand
GACGGCGAGGCGGAAAATCGTAAAATTAGAGTGATAATTCCCCGTGAACGGTTACTAATAATCTTTCAAAGTATTTTACAGAGCGCAGAAATCACCTACCAGGGATTGTTAGTATGATCCCCCACATTCACCGTAGCTTGCTTCGATAACCACCCATGCTTTTTCAGGATTAGAGTAGCCATAGAACTTGAACTCGCTGATCATACCCTTACCGGGATTATCGATATCGCATAACTCATCTTTCATGATTACCATGCCTTTAATCCCCATTCCCACAATTTCAGCATCGCCATAGAAATAGATCATATCAGTATCCGGCAAATACATGACAGGTCGTCCCTGTGTCCTGAGTAGTATCTTAAATTCTGTATCCTCATCCTCGATTTCTGAGTATACAGTCACATAGGTTGGAGGCTTTAGATACATCAATCCCTCATCTTTCACCTCCAGAGTGGCAACAAAAAAAGCACCGCCATAGAAGGTTTCGGACTCCCAGGAGAAACCATCCCAGGTTTTTGAGTATGTGAAGGATCCATAAGCCTCATAAAATCTCTCTATCTCAATTGTGGACTGCTTGGCACATACGATGCCTGTCGGTATTGCTGCTACGATGGTAACCGCGAGCAGTATGAATAGTGTTTTTTTCATACCTAACCTCCTTTAGATTCAATGTACGTTAATTGCCCTGCCTATGTAGTGGTTGATAGAAATGAAGCCAGATCTTCCTGACGCGCTCAATATGCTTTATTTTTTCTTACATCTGAGTCAAAGATACAATAGGCAAATCGTATGATTTTTCTTCGTATTTTGGTGATCGATACGTACCGAGAAGCTAATACTTTCTTATTAGATGTAGCATGAAAATGGGCTCATATCTTGATCTGTGATTAAGTTCGTGAAACAATGCTGTAAATGAATAAATTAGGTCAGGCATGAGTAAATGACTATTGCCCGGAATGGCCGGCGGTGCTTAAAAAAGGAAGCTGGTTCCAAAACATCTTTTAAATGAGGGACACTCTTGACCACGTTGAATACCTCAAAGCGTCAAGGCAATGAAAGAGCAGGAGGGGAGGGGTCAGCCAACAGGAGGTGGCGACCCAATTTAAGCCGGCACAACTCGCTGTGAGCCAGCGGTCCTGATGATGCTGAAGCGGTATGAGGGGATAGTAGAAACTGATACAATGGCATGAGGCCTTAAGGGACAATCGAGCTACTCGGTTTCCAAAACCTTCTCGAGCTCTGCTATGAGCGGCGGCAGGTCATACTCAATCGTGTTCCATAGGATATCTAAATCGACTTGGTTGTAACCGTGAATAAGACGATTGCGCATTCCTACTACCTGTGGCCAAGGACGTTGTTGACAATGTTGAATAACCCAAGACATCTGGGCAATGAAAGATCAAGTTGAGGCATTCAGCAACGTTCCCTTCTTTTTCGATGATTCTGCAGATGAACCATAACAAACAAGGAGGAGGAGAGGAGAATGGCACGAAAGGCTTTGGAATTCTTTGATACAGAGAAAATGCCATGGGAACCTCATGTGGTAGGGGGTAAAAGGATGGATCCCTTACAGCAAAAGATTCTAAGCTACGATGATGAAACTGAGGCCGTCACTTTAATGGTAAAGTATCCCAAAGGCTACACGCATCCATTTCTGACCTATCATAATGTGACCGAAGAGCTTTATGTCCTTAAGGGTCGGCTTAAAATGCAAGGTAAAGAGTATTCTCAGGGTTATTATGCATATCGACCGCCCGGTATGGTCCACGGAGAAATGGAAATTTTGGATGACGACACTGTCCTTCTGATCATGCTTTCCGGGCCCTTAGATTACCATGAAGTAGAAGCCAAGTGAACTTGATCGATTGATGGTATGTCATTGGAGGAGGAGGTAGATGAAAAATCTTACCCGAAATTTGGAATATCGGCTATTTTTCCTTCGAGAGATATATCTCTG
>CAYTDY010000401.1:0-1958 GCA_964436665.1 uncultured Desulfobacteraceae bacterium | reverse complement strand
GCCTCTAAGTTTATACCCTGGGGAGGGCAAATAAAGCAACAAGGAGGTGATAGATGGGTCTGCGACATAAATATGGGTAGAGTTGACAAGGGCCTTTTTTTACGCTATAATCTGAATGCTTATTAAGCAATCAGATTATAGGAGGTAATTATGGACGAATCTTTTAAGAGGCTGGAATCTAAGAGAAGAAATCTGTATAAAAAGATAGAAAAAATAGGAGACTTCAGACGTGGAACAATCTCTGTCAATTATAGAAAATGTGGGAAGAAAAACTGCATCTGTGCAAAACCTGGTCATCCCGGCCACGGTCCACAATATTTATGGAATACCACTATCAAAGCAAAGAGCTATGCAAAGAATTTAAAATTAGGACCTGAACTGAAAAAATACATGGAAGAAATTGCCAACTATCAGAGTTTTCTAAGACTTTGTGATGAAATCGTTGAGTTGAATGAGAAGATCTGTGATCTACGACCTGTTGCCGAAATAGAGGATAAAAATGAGGCGGAGGAACTGAAAAAAAAATTACAGATGCACTTCAGGTGGAAATACACAAAGAGGTTAACCGCATCGTAGATTTGTCTGTTAGAGACAAGGACAACCTTGGCCACCTTGATCTTGAATCCCTTGAGATTCATATACGTTCTTCCATGCATAACATTGGTAGTATAATGCTTGAGAAATTGTTAAACTCAGATGGTGGTGATTATCGAGGCAGGACCCTGCCTTGCGAGAGAGGGCATGTTTGCCAATTCAAAGAGTATCGAGACAAAGAACTACTCACGGTTCTAGGCCCAGTGAAGGTCAAACGGGCTTATTACTACGATCAGCAATGTAGAAAAGGCTGCTGTCCAAAGGATAGTGCTCTGGATATTGTAGGAACTTCCTTTAGTCCTGGGGTGAGGCGGATCATGGGAAGAGTTGGGGCATATAGGCCTTTTTGCCTTGGACATGAGGACATCAAAGAGATGGCTGGTATCCGTGTGGATACCAAAGAGATAGAAAGAGTCTCTCATCAATTAGGAGAAGATGTTGAAGTGTTTTATCAAAAAGAAGCCGCTCTTTCATTATCAGGCAAGATTATTCCCATCCACTCCGTTGCTAAGATGTATATTTGTATAGATGGTACAGGTGTTCCGGTGGTAAAGGCAGAAACGGTCAACAGACAAGGTAAGGGGGAAGATGGACATGCAAAGAGCAGAGAAGCGAAATTAGGTTGTGTCTTTACCCAGAGTGCCCTTGATTCAAATGGCTATCCGATCAGAGATGAAGCCTCTACCAGTTATGTAGGGGCAATTGAAACGGCTGAGATGTTTGGAGATCGAATTTATGCAGAGGCGATATTTCGTGGTTTAGATAGGGCACAAGAGGTTTGTGTAATAGGAGATGGAGCTCCTTGGATATGGAATATTGCCGATGAGCAATTTTATGAAGCAACTCAGATTATAGATCTCTATCATGCTCGGGAGCATTATTGGAATGTGGCCAGGACAATGTTTGGCTGTGATAAAGGAGAAATAAGTGCATGGACAGATAAACGGCGTAAAGAATTGGATCAAGGGGAAGTAGAAAAAGTTATTGAAGCCATCAAGGATCTATCGCCTTTTACCGAACAGGAGAAAGAGGTATTGGAAAGGGAAATTGGTTATTTTGAAAAGAATAAAGATAGAATGCGGTATAATGAGTTCAGAAGACAGGGTTTATTCGTGGGCTCTGGGGTGGTGGAAGCGGGTTGCCGCACTGTAATTGGTCAACGACTTAAGCAGTCAGGGATGCACTGGACAGTTAAGGGGGCAAATAGTATTATTGCTTTACGTTGTTGCTTCCTTAGTAATCGTTGGGAGGATTTCTGGGAATACAGGGCTTGTGCTTAATGCAATACCCATAAATTTGTCGTACACCCGTGATAGATATGGAAATAATTCCTTGGAGGCCAATTGGAAGGGAAATCAATTCAC
>CAYTDY010000400.1:0-1968 GCA_964436665.1 uncultured Desulfobacteraceae bacterium | reverse complement strand
TCAAGTCTTTCTTTTTGTTTTACTTCTTATAGCGATTCAAAAAGGGCATGTCAAGAGAAAACAACCACAAAACGAAGCAATAAAAAGCCCGCTTTCCTTAAAAGGTGACGGTGCTTCTTTTAAAACCTTCTTTCTCCTTTTATGGCCGCTGCCTTTAAACAGAAAAACTGAGTTTGTAATTTTTTACAAATTTCAGAAACAGCTTATGATAATGCAATAAAGTGAATTGCTTTTTATAAATCAGATAAAAATATCTTTGAATGGTGCAGTCCTGAATCGGCACCTCAATAGGTGTCCCCTCTTTTAATTTTCCAAGAAAAAATTTCTCTAAAATGGAAAGTGGGTTCCCTATATGGTCCCAAAGAGATGAAAGTTGGCAACCTCTTCCAAAGAAGGGGTGTAAAAACAAGCTTGAAAAGATCAAGAAGGTGATCTCCCTGCCGCAACTGAGGTGAGACGACAGATGAGTCTTATGTCAATGTGTTATCCGTCTAAGGAGTAAGGAATGTGGCACATTTTTGACCTGGAGCAATTCTCTTAATTTTTGGTTAAACCTGGATCTGGTCTACTCTGGGAAGAGGTGAGTGGTGGACAAGAAACCCAAGGTCCGAAGTGCTCAGGAGAAGGTGTGTTTAAGGGAAGCGGACTTGCATTGTTTTAGCCTGGGTCGAGCGAAAAGGGTTTCGGTTCGATCTACTTCAATGAGTTTTCCAGGGTAAAAGGAAGCTGTGACGGCCTGTTGCATACTCTTTTCAACCCGCTCTGTAATGTGGGCCTTAACTTTGATGCCATTTACCCGCAGCTGAATTTTTTATTGACTACCAGGATGCGAACCAGTGAATTACCAAAATTAAAAGTTATGTATGGCCGTTGACTTAAACGAAAGGTAGGTGAGGATTCCTTCTCTAAGCCTCAATTCGAAAAGGGCACTTTTCGTGATCAAGGCTTTAAATATAGTTTCCCCTATTTTTATATGAATTTCATAGTAAAAGCCCTGATTCAAGACCCGGGAAACAAAACCTTTGAAGCTATTTCTCATGCTTGAGGATATTTTCTCTTTGCTTAAAATTATATCCTCTGGCCTGATGGCTACATATCCATGGGAATTTTCCATATCTCTTCCCAATTCCAGTTCCAGGTCTTTGAGTAATGCCCTGGTTCCATTGAATGTGACAGAAAAGATATTTTTCATTCCCACAAAATCAGCCACAAAGGATGAAACGGGCTTTTCAAAGATTTCTTTCACCTCACCTATCTGCTCTATCCTCCCTTTGTTCATCACTGCGGCCCGACTGGCCAGGGAGAGAACCTCGCTAAAATCATGGGTTACCATTAAAAAGGTGATGTCTGTTTCTTGATGGAGTTTTCTTAATTCTGACTGTATCTCTCCCCTGAAATTAGGGTCCAGGGCACTCAATGGTTCATCCAGAAGAAGAACCGATGGATTAACCATTAAGGCCCGTGCCAGGGCTACCCGCTGCAATTCGCCCCCACTTAGATTGGTAGGTAAACGTTTTATAAGGGAAAGGAGGTTTAATTGATCCATAAGCCAATTCAACCGGTTTTGGGCCTGGGTCGTGTCAATCTTATGAAAATGCAGTCCATACTTAATATTTTCCAGAACCGTCAGGTGGGGAAACAGGGCATAGTCCTGGTAAACAATCCCGATGCCCCTTTTTTCCGGAGGCAGATTAGTAACATCAGTGCCTCCGATTAGTATCCTGCCCTGCTTTACCGGTATCAATCCGGCCAATCCCTCCAAAAGCACAGTCTTGCCGGCTCCGGTAGGACCGATAAGCACAAAGAATTCCCCCTTGTCAATGGATAGATTAATATCTTTCAGGCAAAATCCTGGAAACTCAATATGGAGATTCTCTACCCCTATCATGCGACCTCTTTCTTCGGCATGGATAGAATACGTAAAAATAGGAATAAGATCAGGCATACTAAAATGAGCAAAACAGCTAC
>CAYTDY010000399.1:0-1983 GCA_964436665.1 uncultured Desulfobacteraceae bacterium | reverse complement strand
CTCAGTTGGTACAATCAAGACAGGTAATTCCGACTTATCTGCGAGAGAATGGGCCACACTGCCTGACCATTTTTCCTTCCAGACACTCTTCCTTTTCGCTCCTAAAACAATCATAGTAGCCCTATGTTCAGAGGCCGCCTTTTCAATCTGCTCTTCAAGTTTACCAATATAAAGATGAGGCCGTGAATCAATTCTTTCTTTTGCGAGAACATCACAAACATTGTCCAATCTCTTTTTATTCTCCCTTTCCAGCTTATGGGCCTCCATCTTGGATAGTTTGGCAACATCCTTTTCGCTAAGCACATGAATAATCTCCACCCTCTTCACTACCCCCTTTAATGCAAGCACATAGTCAAGGACCTTTTCCGAAGATTCAGTCCAATCAAGCCCTAAAATGAGCCTATCAAATGGGTTCTCACCCACCTTTCCGGACTGTGAAAGATAATTATATATCAATACCGGCTTCACACTTCTTCTAAGAAGGTCTGAAATTTCCGGGCCAGCATAGAATTCTTCAAGTTTACCTCTTTTCCTTCGAGCAGTTACAATTAGATCCACTCCTTCAATTTCAGTAACAGAGAGAATTTTAGGCACTATATTGCCAATAGCTATATGGGCCCCGACCTCCATCCCTTCCTCAAAAAGGGTCTCTGCCCAATCAATAAACCGAATATCGGCTATCTCTCGTAGCTTTCTCTCTTCTTGCTTGAGATAACCGGTACCCCTCCTCATTGCCACCTTCTCTCTCTGTATTACATGAAGAAATACCACATGATTCATGCCAACCTTTCTAAGCCCCATCAATGATTGTAAGGCATCGAACCATAACTCCTCAAACTCGGAAACAAAAAGTATCTTGGTGATTTTCATAGTATCTACCGCCTCCTCATGGCCTATGTTAGCCTAAAATTTTCTTTAAGATGTCAGCCAGATCCTCTGGCTCCACTGGTTTCTCGAGGTATGCCTGAGGTTCGGGCACGGTTTCATCACCAAACTCGGTCAAAGCCGCCTGAGACCTGAGAAATGTCCTTTTAGAAACACCGGAGAGCATAACAACTGGGATATCTTTTAAGGATGGGTTAAGTTTTAATTCATGATACATCTTGATGCCGCTTTCTTTTGGCATTAATATATCCAAGATAATGAGATCTGGTTTCTCCTCTTTTACCTTCTTCGCGCCCTCTTCACCATCTATTGCCATGATTGGTATATAACCATTTTCTTCCAGAACAGTTGTGACAAAAGTCCTTATATCAGGATCATCCTCAACATTGAGTACCTTTTTAGCCATATTAAATCCTCCCTTTATTAAATATCATTAGTCAATAGTCATTTGCCACTTGTAACTATATTTAATATTTTAAAAATTACACATTTAACCAATGGCTAATGACAAGTGACGAATGACGTTGCCTATATTAAAATCAATACAACTTTTTCTCTTATTTGAGCATTTCTTGTGCATCGTTATACGGCAAGCGGATAGTGAATGTGGTCCCCTTCCCTAGTTCAGACTCTACGTTTATTTTCCCTCCATTCTCTTTAATTATCTTTTCGGTTACTAATAGCCCCAATCCAGTCCCTCTTTCTCCTTTTGTGCTAAAAAGAGAGGAGAAAATTTTTTCCTTTGTCTCTTTCTCCATGCCTATTCCGTTATCAGTGACGTTGAATCTGATTAAATGATTTTCTTCGACTACTGTATTTACCTTAATCTGCCAGTGTTTCTTTGGTGTGGTATCAAAGATGCAGGCATCAATAGCGTTAGAGACTAGATTCAATAAAAACCTATGAATAGCCTTTTGATCTATATATACCTCACCTAATAAAGGATCAAGTTCTCTTTCTATCTTAATATCATTCTCCCTTGCCTTTGATTCCATAAGTGCACAAACCTCTTCTACTATCTCATTTGGAAAGCAATTCTCAGGTTCTGGTTTACGCTCCTTAGAGTACGCAAGTAAATCAAGAACGAGGTCCGATATT
>CAYTDY010000398.1:0-2007 GCA_964436665.1 uncultured Desulfobacteraceae bacterium | reverse complement strand
TTTCTACATCTCTTGTATATACGGTTTCATTTTTGTTTCTCTTATACTTTGCAAATAGGATAATTGCCGAAAAAGGAAGAGACTGGAAAAGCGAGATAAGATTTTAGGTGTTGGAGAATACCTTGCTCGATATTGGCCTTAGAGGCAGGCTTTTTCCCTTTGCGCCATAAGGCTGGGAGCCAAGCGGGCAGATTTTTTCTCATTCTATTTTCATTGGCCATTAGATTCGGGAAGAGAGAGGAGTGAAGAATAAGAACTACCAATCTTGGGCAAATAGGCAAAACAGAGTATGGCGGCATTTCCAAAACATTTCTCCCGAAACATTCGAAGGAGCAAAGCCCCGATTAAACTATATCATAAGAGAAATTTCCAGGAAGAAAATTGCCTTCATGCCCCGTGTCTTGAATATAGGGGCCGGGAATGGATATTTGGAAGAGTCCGCTCAACAGCTGGGCTGGGATATTTACTCTCTCGATCCAGATGGTGGAACAATTAACCGACTTACAAACAAAGGTATCAAAGGGCGCATAGGATATATCGAACATATGCCCTTTGATGATGCGAGCTTTGATTTTGTTATTGCCTCTGAAGTACTGGAACATTTGAGTGATAAGCAGCGTCAAGGAGGACTTGGTGAGATTGTTCGAGTTATTGTACAAGGCGGATGGTTTCTGGGGACTGTCCCCTACTGCGAAAACTTGCTTTTGAACCATGTGGTTTGCCCTAAGTGCGGGGAGATTTTCCATCGGTGGGGACATAAAAAATCTTTTGATATTAAAACGATTCGTGATGAATTGTCTCTCTTTTTAGATGTTGTTGAGGTGAAAAGGACAGCCTTTGTTTCATTTCGAGGGCGTTCTTCTTTAGGGAAGATTAAAAGTCTTATCAGATTAGTTATGGCAAAGTCCGGACTTGCGATTTCTGTGCCAAGTATTTACTTTGTTGCGAGGAAGCCTTCAATCGTCTCTTATCACCCGATATAATCTGTGTTGCACAGAAGCTGCATTGATTTAAAGAGATCAAAAAGAAGTGGGTATACAATATGCTCAAGCGATTTCGGTTTGGTAAGAACTGGCAGAGATTCTTATCTGTTCTCAATGATGAACGGATTGTGGAGGCGGAGAATTCTATTAGAAAAATGCTCAATCTGGAAACTCTTGAGGGAAAAACATTCCTCGATATCGGCTCAGGAAGTGGGCTCTTTTCTTTGGCCGCCGTGCGGTTGGGAGCCAAGAGGATGCATTCTTTTGACTGTGACCCGCAGAGCGTTGCCTGCACGATGGAGTTGAAGCGGCGATATTTCCCCCAGAGAGAAGACTGGTCAATAGAACAGGGAAATGTGCTTGATAAAAATTACTTAAGGAGTCTTGGCCAGTGGGATATAATCTATTCCTGGGGAGTACTTCATCATACCGGTAATATGTGGCAGGCACTGGAAAATATAGTGCTAGTGGTCAAAAAAGGGGGAAAGTTATTTATTTCCATTTACAATGACCAGGGTAATAAATCGTTATTTTGGCGTTGGGTAAAACGAACCTATTGCTCCCTACTATTATGGCGATGGATAATACTTGGATTTTTCGTTCCCTATTTTCTTTTGGGCGGATTAGTCAAAGATCTACTGAGACTCCGAAATCCACTTTTAAGATATACGGAATACAAAAAAACTCGAGGCATGTCCCCAATATATGATTGGGTCGATTGGTTAGGTGGATATCCCTTTGAGGTGGCAAAGCCACAAGAGGTATTTGATTTCTTTAGAAAAAAATCTTTTATCTTAGAGCGACTAAAGACCTGCGGGGGCGGTTTGGGGTGCAATGAATTTGTGTTTACATTAGATATACCGGGATAGATAGACACCAGTGAGTTGCTATTTTTCCAACAAGCTTACTATTCTTTTTGTAATAGGATCGATGGAAATTGGCGGCGCTGAGAAGCAGGTTTAGTCCCTTGTTAAACATCTTCATGATCGCACTCACCTATGCCACGTATTTGCTCTTCAGTCCG
>CAYTDY010000397.1:0-2008 GCA_964436665.1 uncultured Desulfobacteraceae bacterium | reverse complement strand
ACCATCCCTCCTTCTTTAACATGGCTACCTGTCATTCTTATTCCAGGATAAAGACATTTAATTATAACTCCATGACTGGCAATACCACCCCATTTCATTTTGTGCCTGGTCTCAAAGGTGAAAGCTTCCCAAAGAAACTTCGCTGCGCTGAAAAATCTCCAGTTATAACAACTATATTGAATGAGGCCCTTGATGATGAAAATCTCATTAAATTTGGCCTTGTGCTTCATCCTTATATGGATACATTTTCGCATCAGGGTTTTTCAGGGCTTTTAAGCAAGGTAAACGATATCAAGAACTGCTATGCTATATCTAAAATTCCCGGAACCTTTTTGAACTACTTCATCAAGATCTTTAAATCTTTTTTAAAGAATAAATTCGATAGCCTGCTTGATTCAGCCATGCCTGCTTATGGTCATGGACAGGCCATGGACTATCCGGATCTGCCATTTTTAAGCTGGTCCTATGAATATGACTATAGCGAAGAGTTCAGAGAGGATTATAGATCTACAGGGGTTATAGAAAATCCTGAGAGATACAAGAGGGCATTTTCAAATGTTAAAAAATACCTCTTAGATTACCTTAACAGGCACCCCGAGTACCGGGATAATGATATCTCTTTTAAAGACTTTGCGGTGTTATTTGATAACCTCACAAGCCAGGATACTGACAATGAAAGGATTAAGAAGTGGAGAGAAACCCTCATAAAAGCCTGGCTTTTTAAAAAGTCTGATACAGCCCTCTTCTATAATAAAGATGTATGGCTAAAAGAGGCTTTTACAAACTATGAAAAAGAAAAATTCGACAAAAGAAAGGTGAATGGGGCTATATTAGCTGCTAATTTTTCAACCTCCAACTGGTACCGGTACTATCTGGCAGTCAAGTGGTACAAGGAAAGATTTTTCACTGTCTGTAAAGAGCAAGGACTTACTATACCAAGGTAAATCACCCTGCTACAACCAAAGCGTTGGTCAAGCCCGTTGCCCGTAATAAAAAAGAATTAAAGGAGCATGAAAAATCATTGCTTGAGCACACCTTTATCCACATTCCCGGCATTGGCCCAAAGACCGAGCAGCATCTCTGGCGGCATGGCATCCTCACATGGAAACACTTTCTAAGCAATAAAGAGACTCCCCTTTCCCCGGCTCGGGATACCTTTGTGCGTCAGAATCTGGAGGCCTCTATTCAAAATATGGACAATATCCACTTTTTCCTAGATAAATTATCCTCTGGGGACCTGTGGCGGGTTTTCAATAAGTTCAAGGATAAGGCTGTATATCTGGATATTGAAACAAGCGGACTTTACCAGGGAATTGATGAGATCACCATTATTGGCATATATGATGGCAAAACAGTGAAGACCTTTGTGCAAGGCATCAATTTAGCCGAATTTGAATCGGAAATAAATACTTACGAACTGGTCATCACCTTTAATGGAGCCCAATTTGACTTGCCTTTCATAAGGCGCCAATTTCCAAACATCTCCCTTCCCCCTGCACATATTGACCTGCGTTTTTTCTTAAAAAAGTTAGGCTACAGAGGAGGTCTCAAGGCAATTGAAAAATCCTTTGGCCTTCCTCGTGCCTCCTCTATTGATGGAATTGATGGTTATGAGGCTGTTTTGCTCTGGAAGGCATACCAGTGGGGGGATGAGAGCGCACTGGATCGTTTGATCCAGTATAACACTGCTGACATTGTTCATCTCAAGCCCCTGATGGAAAAGGGATATGAGGAAATGAAGACACAGCTGTTATCTTTCGATGAATAATGGGGTGAAGAAAGGGGTATTTAGAGTGATGACATCACATACTCTTTTTTAAGGAACAGGGAGTATGATTGTATTCCCCTTGCCCCTGTTAAGCATTCATTTATTTTTATAGGACGGGGTACTATACGTGTTCTTCATAAAGACTAAAGAAAAATAGGAGGACAGGTCTGTACAAATTATCATCAAGCTTTGATATATTAAAAAGGAGGTTTCCAGATTATGAAGACCGCCCACAGCAAC
>CAYTDY010000396.1:0-2013 GCA_964436665.1 uncultured Desulfobacteraceae bacterium | reverse complement strand
GGTTCCTGATGAGGAGCATACATTCAAGTAAATCTATACATTTCTCTTTGGTGAGCTCTTTTTTCCTTAAATCTTCGGCTAATGACTTTCTATATTTAAATTTAGGGATCTTATTCTTTATCTCAACAAACCCGGGGGCAAACTCGGGTAGTAAAATGATCTCTCTTACCAATTTAATTTTCCTTTTTTAATTGTATGTTTTACTTTCCGGAAAGAACTTTATCCTGGACCCTCCTCAAGTTTACCAAAATAGATTCTTCCTCAAGCTCTACCTGATCCAAGGTTATATAATTTCCTTTTTTAACATGAACTTTAAGTATGGCTCTTTCTGCCAGCCCTAGAGGTAAAAGATTTTCCCTCCTAGCAATAGATGCTCTTTCGACGGAACCGTAAATATCAAATCGTCCAATACCATCAATCTTATCTCTTGGGGTTAAATCTCTCTTGGCAATGGTGATTGTCTCTGCCACAGGCCTTCCCGTACAAATTAAGGTTGGCTCATTATAAATAACAGCTCTTGCTATGGAAAGAGGAACTTCTATACTGGTCAGATGGTAAGGACGATAGAGAAGATAATTGAGACCTTTGCCCATTTTCATATACTCAAGATCACTTTTTAAACGTTTATTATTCGTAGTTATAACTACAAAAACGCCTGGTGCTATCTTGCCAAGGACATAATCAACCACTCCCTCCTGATTGAGAATTCCTCCTTTTTCTTTCAAGGTAAAAACAGAAGTAAGTTCACTCAGCTCACATCTTGGACCATGCATTCCCCTTACATCAGGAAAAAGACCCGTAGCATTAGCGACGCTAGTCATCTCAATCATAGTTTTACTGCCATCAACAAATTCACACAACATTTTAGGGTTTACCCCTTTTTTAAAAGCGATATCTCTCAGGCTATCTGGTGTTGCTTCTATATTAAGAGGGTTATTCTTACCTTTCCCTGCTGCTACTATTTTAAACCCTAAAGATTTAGCAAAATCATAAAGTTCTTTGATAGCACCTGGTTCATCTCCTGCTCCCACTGTATACACTACACCAGCATTTTTAGCAAGCTCAGCAAGAATAAAGCCAACTGTAACGTCGGTCTCTACATTCATCATTATAATATGTTTTTTATTTCTTATAGCATTAAAGGCAACCTCTGCTCCTACCTTGGGGATGCCAGTGGCCTCGACTATAGCATTTAGAGAAGAAAGGTGAGCAACAATCTCAGCTTTATCGGTTATTACTCGCATTCCTTTCTTTAGTGCTCTGCTACACTTATCTGGATCATCTGAGTAAAAAATATCTTTCCGCAAAATTCCTATCTCCTCAAAAATGCTTATAGCCTTTTCCTTATCGACATCAGCAAGAACTACGACATCTATTCCCTTCATTTGAGAAATAACAGTTGCTACCCCCGCTCCCATCTGCCCCACTCCTACAACTGCTACTCTGATTGTCTCTCCCCTTTTTTCTAATTCAGTTAATTTGTCAGGTAAATTTAGCATTAACTAGCTCCTCTCTATCCTCGGTATCTCCTAATTTTTTCTAACGGAAACATTTTTTAATTATGAAGGATGAATTTGATGTCTGCTTTCGAAGCCTTCCCTCAGATGATCACAGATATTCTTATATTAGGTTAAAATATTCATTGTATCGTTCTGGAAAATATCTTAAAACCCATCAGGATGAAAAGAGCTGTTATCCGAAAAGGCCATCTTTAAAACAATACCTTCTGTTGAGAGGAATCAGAGACCCCTAATTAAGAATTCTATAATGAGTTAAGGAAGAATGAACCATTTTCCATAAATCTGGATATTGTTATCAAGGAGGTCTTTTAGTCAGAAAGCCCCAGAATAATTTCTCAAGCTATCCCTGAGAATAGAAGTAGCATTAGAATAGAAAAGCCAGCTGCCACAACCGGGGTAGCTATCCAACCCAGGAGGATAAAGAAAAGCATTTTCTTGTTAACTGTCCTGATTCCCTTAGCTAATCCAATTGCTGCCACTGCTCCTACCACTG
>CAYTDY010000395.1:0-2028 GCA_964436665.1 uncultured Desulfobacteraceae bacterium | reverse complement strand
GAGCTTCACGGACCATTCTACTATCTGACCTTTAAAAAGGATAAAAAAACAAAGATGATATTTATAAGAAGACACCTATGGGATAAAGCAATTAAATTAAATAATAACTATAAGCAGTGGAGAAAATCACGTGCTGATATTTCAAAGATAAACAAAAAAATACTTGCCCTTCTTGATGTACTTGAAAAAAATAATATAGTTAAACTGGATACAATAAATGGCAATAAGGAAAAACAGTAAAATATTCTGGAAGTTTCACCAAAGAAATGACAAAAAGGTTGCAAAAGCAGTAAGGGAAGGAAATATTGATACTATTACTGGTACAGGCTGGGGCTTTTTAGATAATTTCTTCTACTTTCTCTATAGTATTAGATTCCTTAAAATAATTGATATAAAATCAGCTGGATACAAAAGAATAATGTTCCCATTGTTTTGTTAATAACTACTTACTTAGGTGAAGATTCTACTTGGGATATCATCTATGAACAAAATTCCTGCTCTTCTTTTTAGAGAGATTGCTCTACTCTCTATGATTGGATCCTGCAGCTACACAGATAAAAAATGGCAGCTGCAAAAGAGGCAAAGGTAAATCAATACCTATAAATAAAAATACATTATCTCGTATGCTATCCAAATTAACTGCAGCTGAAGTAAATGAAATACTGGACAAAACTGTACAAATCTTGGCCAAAAAGGGCTTCATCTGTGGCTCTAAATTCATCCTGGATGCTACAGATATAGAGACTACCCCAAAATGCGAAGGTAGGGGGGTAAAGAAGGTAAAAAAGAGAAGGTACCTAAAACAAAAGCAAGAGTGGATAGAGACAGAAGAATTAGTTTATGGCTATAAACTAATTGTTATATGGGAGAAAGTATCCAGAGTGATAGTAGCAGCAAAAGTAGTAAAGATTGCTGATCATGAATCAAAGCATACACTGCCACTGCTTGCCCAGGCTAAAAGAAATATTGGGGCAAGAAAGATAAGACTCCTGCTTACCTGACAACGGTTTTATGGATGGGAAAACTCTCTGGATAATAAGATACAAGCTGGGTGTAGATTTTATTGTAAGAATTAGAACCAATATGCATCTGGCTTCCGATGCTAGAAGTTTTAGAGACTCTGACTTTGCTTTTGTAGGAGAGGACAAAAAAAGAGTTCTTAAAGTTTTAGGTATAGCTTCTCTTACCACCTATGACCAGTATGGAAATGAGGGACATTTAAAAAATAGGTATAAGAAAAATTTTAAACCAAACTTAATAAATTGTGTAATGGTAACAGAGTGGAATGGTAAAGCCTATGGCCCAGGACATGAGAAAGTATTTGCCACAAGCCTTGATGTTAGCAAGCCTTTAAAGATTATAGATAATTACTCGCTTAGAAGTTTAATTGAAAACACAGTATTTAGAGAACTTAAGCAGGGCTGGAATATAGCTAAGATTCCTATGAAGAAAAAAAGTGCTATAGTCTCACATACTATACTTACTTTACTTATGTATTCGCTCAATGCCTGTTTTCAAACTAAACTGGGGAAAGCTCTTACCAACAAAGGAATAAGAAGACTTAGAGATGAGGATATGAGTACCATTCATAAACTAATTGTATTTTCTGGAGAATATTTTGCTATATTTGATGTAGAAGAATATTCAATTATCCTAAGAGCTCCACCTAAAATATTCTTTCGTATAGATCCAGATGAAGCCAAAAGAAGATTAGGACTAGCCGATTAGTCATAAATTTTAACATCAGTATTTAAGCCACTCTAAAATTTTCCTCTAAAATTATTTTACCAATTAATATTCTAGAATCTTTATTTTTCCCTTCAATTTCCATGTAAATATTATAAATAAAACTCAAATTTCAGTTTACCGTTATTTTTTTCATTACTTAGCTGTTTTTTAGGTTCTTATAGTTAAATTTCAGTGACCAATAAATATATTTGACAATCAATAAGTATTTGATAAAATAAAAGTTTGTGGTTTTTACTATTTTATTTTTACTATTTTATTATTTTACTACGTATTGTATCT
>CAYTDY010000394.1:0-2028 GCA_964436665.1 uncultured Desulfobacteraceae bacterium | reverse complement strand
AGCTACCATAGTCGACAAAACTAATACAAAACAGATAGCAAGGTTGCTTCCCTATCATTAGTATTGTAGGGTCACATCTTCATATGTCATTTATTATATAAGACATATATCAGGCCTTCATTCTTCACTTAATAGGGCCTTTGAAAAATTATATTACAAGTCATTGCGAGGAGCGAAGCGACGTGGCAATCCTTTATATTTTCAACGAGTTAGAGATTGCTTCACATTCGTTCGCAATGACAGAGTGGCCATTTTTCAAAGGTCACTTAATAGCTTTGTCTCACAATCCCCTATAGTCTTTTTTAGCCTTTCCCCCCCATATTTACCTTTATTCTTGACATAAAAGGTGATCGGTATAAAACATTTGACTTTAACAGATCTCTCTCAATTCAAATAAAAACTCACCTCTCCAGCTATAGCAATGCTATTACTTGAAAGATGCTTTACTTTTCGCTTTACATGTATATCAGAGATAACTATCATTCTGTCTGAAATGAGGTAGGGGTAAAATTTGACCTAAACATCAGGTGGCTGTTTGTCAGACCAAGTATTAGATATTACAGATTTATGGAAAGGAGGGCTTGATGGGGACTACTGAAGATAAGATTAAAGAGTTAAAAGATAGGGAAGAAAAAGAGCTCGCCATGGGGGGAGAAAAAGGGATCCAGAAGCAGCATGATAAAGGTAAGCTGACTGCAAGGGAGAGACTGGATCTACTCTTTGATTCTGGCAGTTTTCGGGAGCTCGATATATTCGTCAGACATCGTTGTATCCACTTTGATATGCCTGAAACATTTATTCCTGGAGAAGGTGTGGTCACTGGCCACGGTACTGTAAATGGAAGATTAGTGTATGCATATTCTCAAGATTTTACCTCTGTAGCCGGTACATTGGGAGAAATGCATGCCAAAAAAATATGTAAGGTTATGGATCTGGCTATCAAGACAGGGGCTCCCCTTGTTGGTATTAATGACTCAGGAGGGGCCAGGATACAGGAAGGAGTGGATTCCCTTTCTGGTTATGGTGAAATATTTTTCAGAAACTCCTCTGCCTCTGGAGTGATTCCTCAAATCTCAGCTATTATGGGACCTACCGCTGGAGGCGCTGTATATTCTCCGGCTATGACAGATTGGGTATTTATGACAAAAAAAAGCAGTTATATGTTCATCACTGGCCCGGCCGTAATCAAGGCAACTATTGGTGAGGAGATAAGCCCTGAGGATTTAGGAGGAGCGATGACCCACAACACCAAAAGTGGGGTGGCCCATTTTGCCTGTGACAGTGATGCCCAATGTATAGAAAGGATTAGGGAGTTGCTCAGCTATTTGCCATCGAATAATATGGAAGATCCCCCGGTTGTGGATTTAGGAGATGATCCTTATCGGACTGATCCAATGCTTGATACCATCATCCCTGATAACCCGAAATCCTATTATGATATGAAAGATGTTATTCACTCCATAGTGGATAAGGGCCAGATCTTTGAACCACATCAGTATTATGCCAGAAATATGATTATCTGTTTTTCCAGGTTCAATGGGAAAACAGTAGGGATCATTGCAAATCAGCCAAGATTCCTGGCCGGTTGTCTTGATGTCAATGCCTCAGATAAAGCAACAAGGTTCATCAGGTTCTGTGACGCCTTCAATATTCCCATGCTAACTTTAGTAGATGTACCCGGTTATCTACCAGGTAGCAACCAGGAATGGGGAGGTATTATAAGGCATGGCGCAAAGCTTCTATGGTGTTATAGTGAGGCTACTGTACCAAAGGTAACCATGATAACCAGAAAGGATTATGGGGGATCATATCTTGCTATGTGCAGTAAGCATTTAGGCGGTGACTATGTGTTTGCCTGGCCTACAGCAGAGATTGCTGTCATGGGAGCTGAAGGGGCAGCTGAGATTATTCATCGAAGAGAGATCAAGGGAGCATCTGATCCTACAGCAAAAAAGGAAGAGAAGATTAACGAGTATCGCAATCTCTTCTCCAATCCATATATTGCTGCCTCCCGGGGATTTGTAGATG
>CAYTDY010000393.1:0-2030 GCA_964436665.1 uncultured Desulfobacteraceae bacterium | reverse complement strand
TATTGAATGCTCTTGATTGGTTCGGGGTGGCTATGGTGGAGTTCAAGGTTGATCCACGCGATGGCCTCCCTAAACTAATGGAAATCAACCCGAGATTTTGGGGCTCATTATCCTTGGCCGTAGAAGCAGGTGTTAATTTTCCATATCTTTTGTATCGTATGTCTCGTGGTGAAAACTTTAGTCCAGTTGAAAATTATCAGATAGGAAAGAGATGCCGGTGGCTTTTACCAGGGGATATACTCCATTTTATTTTCAATCCCAGGCGTAAAAGTCTATTGCCCAAATTTTTCAATTTTTGGGATGGAAACACAGCCTATGACATATTATCTATTGATGATCCTCTGCCAGCCCTGGGGAGGATCCTAACTCCACTGACATTTATATACGACCCAGACATGAAAGAGCGGCTGAAAAAGAGAAAACCATGACCATTCAAAATATTTTAACCATAGATGTGGAGGATTGGTTTCACATCTGTAGAGTAGAAGAACGAATACACGAAGCTAGTTGGCCTCAATTGGAAAGTCGAGTTACAATAAATACCATGAAGATACTGGAAGTTCTGCGCCAAAAGAGGGTTAAAGCTACCTTTTTTGTCCTCGGTTTTATTGCTGAAAGACATCCCGATCTGATTAAAAAAATCAAAAGAGCAGGTCATGAAATTGCCACTCACGGATATGCCCACAGGCGGGTTTACACTATGTCACCTGATACGTTTCGCCAAGACTTAAAAAAGGCCGTGAATATTATTTCTGGGATAACGGGCTGCCCTGTTAAAGGGTATAGAGCTGCAGAGTGGTCAATTCGAGATGATTCTCTCTGGGCCTTAGATATCTTGCAACAAGAAGGCTTTGAATATGATTCCAGCATGGCACCATTACCCATAATCGGTAACCCGAACTATGCCACAATACCTTACAGGCTGAAACTTGATCAAGGTCACTTATGGGAATTTCCTCCCCTGGTTGCCCCCACTCCTCTGGTCAATCTCCCCCTGGGTGGGGGATGGGGATTGAGAATTTTTCCCTACACTTTTATTAGATCCACCGTCCGAAAGCTGAATAATCAGGGCCGGCCTGCGCTCATCTTCATCCACCCTCGTGAATTTGACCTGGATAATCCTCACATTAGGCTTCCTCTTGCTCAAAAGTTTGTTTTGGATGCACGCATCGAGAGGACAGGAAAAAGGCTAGAGCGTTTACTGTATGATTTTAATTTCACATCTGTATCGGCTGTTTTAAAAAAGATAAAATAACAATTGTATTTAAAAGTTCACATAAGTAAAATAGGTAACTCAAATTATGCCTGACGCTATTGTTTTTTTGAAAAACAACCTTGTCGATCATTTTGTAATTTATTTTATCCCACTTTATATATTGGGAGGGAGGCCAGTTGCTATACTGAGTGCTCAACTTTTGGGATTCAGAATCACTTTTTTATTGCCAGTAGTGATCATGTTGGATACGCTTCAAATTCCTTTATTTTATTATCTTTACGGCACGATCTCTCAGGGTTTATTTCTGCGGAAACTCTCTGAGAGGACTACAAGAAAAGAGAAGAGGCTCCAGAAATCAAAACTTTTCCGTTGGATAAGGTTCATGGGAACACCTGGGGTTGTGGCTATCACCATGCTGCCGCTCAAGGGTTGCGGTATGTGGAGTGGGGTTCTTTTGTCAAAGCTCCTACGATTACCTAAGCAGATCAGTTATCCACTTTTGATTGCGGGCAGCATATTAGGATGTATTTTAATTTTTGGTGTGGGAGAGGCTCTCTTGGAAATAAAGGAACTTTTTGTTAATAAATAAAAATATGGAGTGAAGACTGCACTTAAACAAATGTTAGCCAGTATAAAGAAATATTTTTTGATTCATACTCTCAGTTTTCTCTTTGCCACCCTTTCCTGGATAAGAAATGAAATGGTCTTTAGGTGGTTATATTCGCTTATAGCCTGGCTGGCAGAAAAGCTTGTAAAAAAAGACTATTACGTGAAAAAGATAAGATGGATAAAGGAACTATTTGACAGCAACCAT
>CAYTDY010000392.1:0-2031 GCA_964436665.1 uncultured Desulfobacteraceae bacterium | reverse complement strand
ACCCCATGAGCTCATAACTACTAATGCCCCTTACGTCTGTCTTAAGCACTACAAAAGCCTTTATCCTTTCACCTACCTTCTCATCAGGGATACCTATAACGCTTGCAGATAAAACTGCGTGGTGTTCCTGCAAGGCCTTTTCTATCTCGGCAGCGGCTATTCTGTAACCTTTATGCTTAATCATGTCCACCGATCTGTCCTGGAAGTAAAGCCAGCCACCTTTATCTACCCGTACGATGTCTTTTGTTCTGTACCAGATTTCACCATCTATATTTAGAAAGCATTCGGCGGTCTCTTCAGGATTATTCCAATAACTTTTTACTGCATAGTCACAGGTACTTAATAACTCTCCTGGCTCCCCTGGAGGGACTGCTTCTAAAGAATCAGGATCTACAAGCTTAATTTTGTTTCCTGGCGAAATTTTTCCTGCCGAACCACCTGGAGGAATCCCATCTCTTGTATAAGACAAAGAAACAGCCCCGCATACCTCAGTAGTTCCATAACCTTGATATAAAGGAATTTTAAATTTTGTTAACCATCTATTTCCTACCTCCACAGGTAAGGCATCACCACCTGTACCGCAGTATCTTAGGGAGCTCAGATCATAGTAATCAACCCTGTCATGCTCTAGGATCATTCTATACATTGCAGGAACTGCGAACATGTTCGTTGCCCTATACCTCTGAATACAATCAAATAAGGCATCTAAGTTAACCCTTGGCAGAATGATTAATGTCTCTCCACCTACAAGTAAAGGGCCCAAGGCGTCCATCTCTCCAATGATATGATAAAGAGGTGCTGATAGTACCGAGATACACTCCCCTAATGGGACTACGGATTCACTCGCCCTTCTCCACTCTAATGCCCTGTTGAGGAAAAGCCCCACTGATATAGGTACACCCTTTGGAAACCCTGTTGTCCCACCAGTATAAAGCATTATAGCTGGGTAATCACTGCTATAATCCTTGAATTGAGGTAAAAAAGATGAAGGCTTGCCCTCTCTTAAAAGCTTCTCAAAAGAGAAAAAATCTTTTCCTGTAGGAATCTTTCCCTTAGGAATCCTATCAAAGCCTTTACCTATGATTTTCTTCCACCAGGGGACAAGATCAATTACGTTAGTTACAATTACATTTTTTAACGGGGTCTCTGGAAGAACCTCGAGTACATAGCTAAGATTTGTGTCCATGCAGAGTATAGTCTCGGCCCCGCTATCATTGGCCATATACTTAAGGTCATAGGCAGTGTAGACTGGTGCAACAGGTATAGGAATAGCACCAAGTCTTTGTAGGGCTAACCAGGCAATAAGGGTCTGGGGAAGATTATATAAATTTGTAATAACCCTGTCTTCCTCCCCTATACCCAATTTATGTAAAGAGGCTGCAAACTTGAGAACCATTGCATTAATTTCAGAGTAATTATATCTTTCTCCAAGATAAATAATTGCTGTATTGTGGGGAAACCTTTTTGTAACCTCTTCGAAGGAACCGTAGATAGTATTTGCAAATAGCTCCATTTACTTAATTCCCTATTCTATACTCCAAGATATGCAGACTTTACTTCAGGATTATCTGATAGCTCCTCTCTTGTGCCTGAAAAGACAAGCATACCATTTTCTATTACATATCCCCTGTTGATGATAGGCATAAGAGGCCTGGCAAATTGCTCTGTCACCAGAACCGTGATATCTTGTTGAAGAATGTCCTTGATTGATTTAGCCAATTCAGCCTGAAGAAAAGGGCTTAATCCAAGCAATGGCTCATCCATGAGCAATAATCGGGGTTTGGCTACCAATGCCATGCCAATGGAAAGCATCTGTTGCTCCCCTCCGCTCAGCAGACCAGCTTTTCTCTCCCTCAATTCTGCTAAAGGAGGGAAAAGATTGAATGCAAAGTCAATTCCTTCTCTTACCTCCTTTCCCTTTCGCAGATATCCTGCTATCTTCAAATTCTCCAAGACATGGCTGTCCTTAAAAATAGGATGTCTTTCCCTGCTGAGCACTATCCCCCTTTTTACCCTTTCACTGGGTTTCAT
>CAYTDY010000391.1:0-2032 GCA_964436665.1 uncultured Desulfobacteraceae bacterium | reverse complement strand
GCAAGGACTGAAAAACCGAGATCGGAAATGCCTGTCACAGTGCCGTCATAACATTGTTTGGCCTTTGTTAATGTCCCGCCAGGGTAATATTCCACCTTAACTCTCCCATTGGTGCGCTTTGCTACCTCTTTACACCAGGACTCGGCTAATTTGCTCTGAATGTGGGTGGGTGGAAAGAAGTTACTGTAGGTAAGTTTTATGGGTGCAGCTTGAGCCTTGAGGGTGCCCATTGTAATAAAAGCCAACCCAATGCATGTGGCCATTAAAACCAAAAAAATTTTCTTTTTCATTTTTTCCTCCACAATGATTTAATAAAAATAGATTTCTATAAAACCCAATCATTTATAAAAACTTTCCTTGATTATCACCTCCTCCCTATTAATAATCTAGATTTAAGAGCCGTATTGATAGCCCTTGTTAATCAAAGCTGTTATTATTAAAATCCTTCCCTTTTTTATAGCCGACCTCAAAGACTTTAAGGTTTATATCCTTAAATTTTTGTGGGCTGATTGTATCAATGGTCATCTTTATATCTTTATACTTGATAGGTCCCTCACCAAAGGCCGAAAAATAACCTAACAGCGCCAGATTGGAAGACCTTGGGGCACCTAAGTCTTGAGCTATTGTTCCCGCAGGTATTGAGCGGTATATAATTTCTCTTTTATCCAGAAATTCCTTTACATATTCTCTTGGAAAATAGCGGGAACTTGTGTTAACATACATCTTAGCTCCCTTAGACAGAAAGGGAAGATTACGGTATCCTTCATTTTCTTCCAGAGACAGCAGGAAATGGGCCGTTCCAGTCCTCACTAAAGAGCTTTCCACCTTTCCGAGTCTTAGGTGAGAAATGACAGATCCGCCCCGCTGGGCCATGCCATGGGTTTCAGCCCCCATAACATTGAATCCTTTATCGAGAGCAGCTTGTGCAAGCACTCTGGTCATAAATAGGATTCCCTGTCCACCCAATCCGCTTAAAACAATATTAATGGTCTCCATCAGAATTCCTCAAGCTTCAACAATCGCTCCCTTTGGGCAAACCTGAATGCATACACCACAATCTACGCATATTTCCCTGTTAATATTGACCCTTCCCAGTTCCTGGTCATGATAGAGGGCAGGACATTCAAAGCGATCAAGGCAAAAATTGCATTCCACGCAATCCTCAGTTATAGTCACTCTCTTCTTTTGCGGGATGGCCTCGTCTGGGTAAGCAATAACACAGGGGTGACGGGCGATAATTACTGCAATTCCACCTTTAGGATCATTCACGTATTTAACTGCCTTCTTGAGCGAACTGGTAGTTTTTTTAATATCATAGGGATCAACTACCTCAATGAAATCAACTCCGCAACCAGCTACGATCCTTTCAAGAGAAATAGCTCTTCCTTTGCTCCCATCCGCCCTTATTCCCAGGGCAGGAGTTGGTTGCATGCCAGTCATGGCTGTTGTTAGGTTGTCAAGTATAACCAGGATAAACCGCGCACCATTATATACGGCGTTCAATAGACCGACTGGGCCAGCGTGAAAAAAGGTTGAATCACCGATGGTGGCCACAATAGGCTGCTCTACCGCATCCTGGGCAAAGGAATGATAAAAGCCGGCTGCTATAGTTATTGCAGCCCCCATATCCAGACAGGTATCCACCACACCAAGATTAATGCCCAGGGTATAACAGCCGATGTCCGAGGTAAATATCGCCTTTGGCCTGGTCTTCCTTATGGCAAAAAATGCTGCTCTCTCAGGGCAACCGGGACAGAGGGTCGGTCTTCGCGCAGGCAGTTGGAGATCTTTTACTAATTGCATTGCTTCATGATCATCATCTGTCTGGAAAGGCTCTAAGTTCAGTTCCTTTAGGACCTTGTTTATCAATTTGTGTACCACCTGGGGAACCAGTTCCCCTTCAGTTGGCACATGTCCAGATAGGCGGCCCATAACCTTCTCTCTGTCTCTTAGAAGGTACTCGATTAGGGTGTCTGTTTCCTCGATGACCAGCACCATCTTGCAGGCTGACATGAACTCCTTGGCCAAACTT
>CAYTDY010000390.1:0-2034 GCA_964436665.1 uncultured Desulfobacteraceae bacterium | reverse complement strand
TATCCTTCTTTCCCCTTATACATACCCCTTCACATTGGGACTCCTGCGGGCAAACTCGTCCACATACAGCGGGGAGAACATTTTTAGTTTTAATGAGCCGGGCTGCCTCGGCAAATTTTTCCTCAGCCACCAGGGCAATGAATTCGGGAATAGGTACCTCCACAGGGCAGCCGGAGATGCAGGGCATTTTTTTGCAACTCAAACATCGCTGTGCCTCAGCTACTGCCTCTTCCGGTGTATAGCCGTATGGAACCTCCTCGAAATTACGATTTCTCAAGTCAGGTGGCTGCTCAGCCATTCCGTGCCGCTCAATGGCCATTCGCTCTTTGGCTGTCAATTCCATGTAGATAACCTTTCTTTAAAATTCTTGTCTTAATTTATTTTCAGCTTAACATCCATGAGAGTAAGATTGATAGATAACCGACTCTTGTTCTGTGTATGCACTCTTACGCCGATTTAATTCCTTCCAATCAACCTTATGTCCATCAAATTCTGGCCCATCAACACATGCAAATTTTGTCTCTCCTCCAACACTAACCCTGCATGCTCCGCACATTCCTGTACCATCGAGCATAATGGAGTTTAGGGCAACCTTGGTTGGAATGGCATAGGGGCGAGTGGCCTCAGAACATCTTTCAAGCATCTGGGTGCATCCCATAAAAAAGGCATAATCAATCTTGACTCCCTTCTCAAGCATCTTTCCCACAACATCCTCAACCTTACCTTTTTTACCTTTAGAGCCGTCACTTGTTGCGTATAAAACCTGATCACTAACTGCATGAAGCTCCTTTTCATGATAGAACATAGAACTATAACGTGCTTCAATTATAGATATAACCTTATTACCAGCCTCCCTGCATGCCTTTGCTATTGGATAGATTCCGCCAATTCCATAGCATCCACCCCCTAAAGCAACAGTTCCATATTTTTTTATTTCTGAAGGGATACCCAATGGACCTGTCACAACATATAATGAGTCTCCGACCTTCATTCGGGCCAGCTCCAGGGTAGAGATACCAAGCTCTAAAACATAAAGGGTTATTGCTCCAGTGTCAGTATTCCAGTCAGATACTGTAATTGGTATTCTCTCACTATATTCATTACCCATAATAATGACAAATTGTCCTGCTTGAATGGAATTTGCAATCTCTGATGCATTAATAACCATCTTGTGCACATTAAATATTTCGCTCTTTTCTATCAATTCATACATACGCATCTCCTAAAAATGGATCTCTCCTTTTGATTTTAAACGACGTTCGATAAATATCTTAAAATCTGGGACAAAATCAGAAATAGGGAAACCCCTATAAGTTAAAGAGTCTTTTGGAACCATTGGAACAGATGAGATAGTCCATGGATGCATCTGGATATGGTTCTGTATGCTACGGAAATCTTTGATTCTGAAATCTGGGCTACCTAATGCATTACCTATTTTAGTGGTAATCTCCCAATCCGGAATAGCATTCACGGGTGGTTCGGCTGCCTTTGTCACAGGCTCTCTGCGGTTATCAGCACAACTTTTTGTGCCATTCATCTCGGTGAAGACTGTGGTAGGAAGAACGGCACAGACCTTAGCTAATCTACTAAGGGAGGAAGGATAAATGTCCTGGATAATGATATTTTCAAGAGCTCCAAATTTCTCTACTGTGTCATCTGTTAAACTGTTTGCCTCTGCCAAGTATAATATCTTGATATTCTTAAATATCTCATCTGACTTTTCTATATTAGGAAAGACAATTTCAGTGTCTTTAAAATAAAATATATTTGATTCTGCATAGATCCTGGCAAATTCGTTAAGGGCATAAATGGATTCATCTGTTAAATGCCTTGAAGAAAGTACTGCAATTTCGGTGGGACTATAATGAGATAATATATCAGATACATGCTTTATTGCATTATCCCACTCAGTATAGATTATCTTACCGTCGTCCCGGCGGATAGACGGATATTTCAATCGATCAGGGTTGTTAAAGAGCGCAGGCAAACAACACCTGCCCTTAACACAGTATTCTCTTTTACCAATACTCATAT
>CAYTDY010000389.1:0-2036 GCA_964436665.1 uncultured Desulfobacteraceae bacterium | reverse complement strand
ATGAATGGATATATCAGATATCTGTCCAAGCAGAAGAAAGAGTCCCAATGAACACCAAGTCGAGATTAGAAATTCGAAAACCAAATAACGAATCGCGATTTCCGAATTCCGAATTGCGATCCAAACGAATTACCATAACCGGCGGCAAAGGCTTTCTCGGCACACACCTCATCAACAACCTTAGGGCAAAAGGCTACCAACATCTCTTCATCGCCGATATCCCCGAGTATAACCTTGTCAAACCTCAAGACATAAAGCGCATGTACCATGACTCAAAACCGGACATCGTCATCCACCTCGCTGCCCGAGTTGGAGGTATCGGGTTTAATCAAGAAAATCCCGCTACTCTCTTTTACGAAAACCTTATTATGGGGACACAACTTTTTCATGAAGGATACTTGAGAAAAATTGAAAAATTCGTGGCCATTGGAACGATATGCGCCTATCCAAAATTTACTCCTATTCCTTTTAAAGAGGAAGATTTATGGAACGGGTATCCTGAAGAGACAAACGCTCCTTATGGTCTGGCAAAAAAAATGATGCTTGTTCAGTCTCAGGCTTACCGCAAGCAGCATGGTTTTAATTCCATATTTCTTTTACCAGTCAATCTTTATGGGCCAGGTGACAATTTTGATCCACGATCCTCTCACGTCATTCCAGCACTTATCAAAAAATGTGTTGATGCTATGTCGAATAACGATTCTCGCTTTCCGATTCCCGAATCCCGAATAACCAATAACGAATCCCCAATCCCAAATTCCGATTCCCGATTCACGAATAACGATAGACCACCAGAGGTGGTCGTGTGGGGAACTGGAAAGGCAACCCGTGAATTTTTTTATGTCGAAGATGCAGCAGAGGCGATTATTCTTGCTATGGAGAGATACAACAAAAGCGATCCCGTCAATATCGGAGCTGGTTTTGAGATATCCATAAAAGAACTTGTCGAGTTGATTGTGGAACTAACATATTTTAAAGGTCGCATTATCTGGGATAAAACAAAACCTGATGGGCAACCAAGGAGGATGCTGGATACAACAAAGGCATTTAAGGAATTTGGTTTTAAGGCGAAAACAGATTTTAGAGAAGGATTGAAAAAGACGATTGAATGGTATAAGAAATCTTTATAGTGCTTGCCCTGTTAAATGCTTGTCCTGTAGAGTGTTTGCTTGCTATTCCATCAGAGCGAGGCATATTTCACCGGGGCACAGCTACTATGCTGGGGCGCTTTGCGCTGTGCGCCATGTCCCCCCTTATTTAATGGCTCGGCCATTTAGGCACCGTCAGACGAAAGGGACGGAAACGGATAAGTCAAGCCTACGGAGGCTGCTGCCAGTTCTCTACTCTACCCTACTTTCACCTACTTTCACCGCACAGGAGCCATCAAATGTTGAGATCCTTTTCACATCTCTTTGCGCTATGCTATATAGACTAACTCAACGAACGTAACGAAAGCACATTTCATAGGGGCGAGAAGATATTTAGTTATTTAGCAGCGCCCCGCTTCATGGGCCTGCCCCAAAGGGGCCATTCACTTGTTAAATCAGCCCAATCTTGCATTTCTCCAAAAGATGTGCTAAATGATAATTTATGGAACCTCAGGAAATTACATCAGAAATTCAAAATATTATAGATCAAATAATTCAGAAGTATAAGCCGTTGAAGATCATTCTATTTGGCTCAGCTGGGCGAAGGGAGTATGATAAAGTCAATGACTTAGATTTTCTTATCATAAAAAAGGATGTCCCCGAATATGGCCTTGCCAGAATGCGCGAACTTGATGAGTTAATTGACCGAAATATCGCTGCCGATATGCTTGTTTACCGTCCCGATGAATTTGAGGAACGCGTCAAATTAGGCGATCCCTTTATTAAGTCTATTCTCAGAGAGGGCCGGGTTCTTTATGGCTGATCCACAAATAATTAGAGAGTGGTTGAAAAAGGCCGCAGAACATATCCGTGATGTGATAAAGAGCGCTCTTGAACCGTTTTCCTCTTCTGTTTATTGAATTATGTCATTATGGAATTTTTCCTTAT
>CAYTDY010000388.1:0-2042 GCA_964436665.1 uncultured Desulfobacteraceae bacterium | reverse complement strand
GAAGCGGGTTCTCTTTCCGATGAAGAAATAGAGAGGGTGGGTGAGACTCTGATGAAATTGGAAAATAAAATGAACGAGTTGAAACAAATATTCGGGCTTAAAGATGAAGAGTTGAATCTGAACTTAGGGCCTTTAGGAGATTTGATGTAGGAGAAACAATGTCTGAAAAAGATGCCAAAATAAATTGTCCAACATTTCAAAAGCAAGAGCAGATAATCGAGGATATTACTACTAAAATCAACAGTGCCAAAGGGATATCAGAGAAAGCTGAATTTGCGGAAGAACTGAGAAAAGAGGTGGATGTCCTTCTTTCCTGTCCGGATTACAACCAGGAAAGTACAGATTGCGGAAACTGCCGTTTTATTGCAAATATGCGCAAAAAGGCCGCAGATTTAGTTATAAAGGCCAAAAAATTAGCATGATTATAAGGGAGCAAGCCAATGGCTGAACAAAAAATGATGCATGCCACCGAGGCGACCAACCTTGCTGATATCCTTGAGAGGGTATTGGATAAAGGTATTGTGATTGCTGGAGATATCAGAATCCAACTTGCTGATATTGAGCTTCTCAATATTAAAATAAGGCTTTTGGTCGCCTCTGTGGATAAAGCATTAGAGATGGGCATAAATTGGTGGCAGCAGGATTCATACCTTTCGACAAAAGCAAAAAAAGCCGACATCGAGCAGGAAAACAGAGAACTAAAAAAGAAATTAGAACGCAATGAAGAGTTAAAAAAGAGATTAGAACGCGTCGAGGCGAAGGCGACATAAGGACAAACACCTATGAGAACATTGATTTATGTTCCTGTTATACATACCAGCGCCGATCTTGGCTCCATAGCAAAAGAGGTGGCAAAAAGAGGTATTAGGGATTTGGGGCAAGAGCTTTGGGAGAAACATAGAAGAACGGTTGAAGGTTTTTGGGATGTTGTATCGGATTACTTTGATTCCATAGATGTAAAGGACATGAAAATATACCAGGATGGGATGGTTGCTGAAGATGAGGTGGGAAAGAAAATAGTTGAGGACACAGCTAAAGCCGGTAGTAAAAATTACCAGCTAATCCTAAAACTTCTTGACAGAGGTGCTGTTCTGGTAAAGACAGAGGATTTTAAGCTGGTGAAAAAAGAATACGACAGGTTACTCTCCATAACACAGGCAAAATCAATCACGCAGAAAATAATAGCATTTATAAAATATAAGCTGGTCAAAACTGTATTGCTGAACAGAAGAGATACTTTCATTGCCAAAAGAATAGACCAAACTCTGAAAAACGGCGAGAAGGCAATTCTATTTGTTGGAGCTTTTCATAACATAAAAAAGAGACTTCCTAAAGACATCCTGATTAAAGAAATAAAAGATGCCGACAAGGTCAAGAAATACCAAAAGTTGCTTCCTTTTTACCATAAGAATAGCAAACAATTTGATGAGTTGGGCAAATACCTTGTATCGGAGGTGGCCTAAAAATGTCTGGAAATCATTTTCTATATGCGATTGAAGCATAATGTTTTTAGGCCAGAATCGTGTCTCTAATATGTCTCCAACGATGACAAATTTGAACAATTTTGAATGCGCAAAACATCAAGTTTTGGCCGAAAAACACATATCCAAAAAAAATTATTGGCAGAAATAGGATTATATATCCGCTTATGTATTTTGGCCTGGAAATGAATTTTCGGACGCTTTTAAAAAATACGCCTACACTTTTGAATTACATTTATGGAAGCTATATTTAAGTATTTATCTGGTTCTATTATGTTCAGGTCAATCCGGCCCAATGCACACCAACACAAACGATGACAAGTGTCAGATTAGCTGTTTTCCAAACCTGGCTGGGAAATTTTTATCTTGATTTTTTATGAAGAACCTGATATTTGATTTGGTTTATATGCGTGAGAACAGTACACAATCTTACTTACGAGGAAAATGAAATGAAGCCAGGCAGCCCTGAACGATCCGTTTATACCTGTGTACTTCTGTGCATAATGCTTTGTTCATCGCCTGTGATGGGCCAGCCCTCGGGCGGGCCTTATGGGCCGATTC
>CAYTDY010000387.1:0-2043 GCA_964436665.1 uncultured Desulfobacteraceae bacterium | reverse complement strand
AGGAACCAAACATCCGTTATTTAAAAGATGCATCGGGCAACACGGGCAAACTTCTATCTATTGTTAATGCCCTCCAAGATCGCATAAAGATTTTCAGTGCCTCAGCACATGTACCACTTTTTGTATTTATGATGGGCGGGGTTGGATGGATGGCCGGGCCTGCTTGTCTCATTCCAGAACAGTGTGTTGCCCTATTCAACCTGGCACAGCAAAAAAGCTGGAAAAAGGCATTAGAACTCCAAAAAAGATTATGGTCACTGAATGTTGCCTTTGAGCATTACTCCCTTGCTGCATGTGTGAAAGCGGGATTGGAGATGCAGGGATTTCCTGTGGGCCCTCCCCTACCCCCTCAGCAGCAATTAGATGAAGAGGGAAAAAGGGTAGTTTCTCAGATATTGACCACTATTGGTGTCCTCTAACGAGCGAGGTATCACGTATAAACAGCCAGTTATTTTGCACTTTGTGGTTGACAAGCAAGAAACAGGAAAATAGTATGGCTGTGCTGAAGTCTCATTAGTGCTACGATTTTTGTTTGATGTGGTACCAACATTAACCAAAAAGGAAAGAGGAGGCCATGTTTAAGGGAAAGTATTCGTTATTGATCGTGGGGACCTTTTTACTGGTGCTCTGCTTTACCGTTCCAGCCGGGGCAAAATAAACAGCCTAGTAAAGTGGCAAAGGGGGTGGTGCTTATGGTATAGATAGTTCGGGATGCTAAGATGCTAAATCATGAATAAAGTAAAAGGAGGTAAAAATGAAAAAGGTTAAGTTGGGATTGGTTTTAGGATTGGCTGTGGTGTTAGTATCGGTATTTGCCTTACCTGGCCCTGCGGCAGCTGAAAAAACAATGTGGAGATGGGGGTGCTCTGATCCATCTGCCTATGGTTATAGAGTATCCGCTTTCATGTCAGACTTCTTGCGAAGGGGCATGCCGGATTACGATGTTACCGTTTACCCATTCGTTTCGACCACCGCTAACATCAAGAACTTTCTCGTGGGTGAGCTGGAAAGCACGTATTCGGCCGAGCCGGGATTGAGAGCATTATACTCGTTTAAAAAACCATTTTTGGGCTTTGAACCCAACGTAAAGCAAATGCCGGTGCAGTCTCTCTGGAGCTACACCATGGAAACACATATATTGACGTTACCGGAGAACAAAGACAAATATCGTACCTGGCAGGATTTGGACGGCAAGAAAATATATATGACGAAGGCGGGATATATGAACCATATCAACATCTTCAGAGCTATGGAGGACATCTGTGGCCTGAAGATTAAGCACGTCGAAGTTGATGCATCAAAGGTTGCGGATGCTCTAAGAGCGGGAACCATAGACGCCACCGCAGCTTACACAACGGCTTTGGTATCGTTGGCTAGCTGGATTAAGGTGCTTGATGTGTCCAGTCCCCTGCAGGGAGTGAACCCAACCCCAGCACAAATCAAGAAGCTCATAGCGGCAGGTTTTACTCCGGAGAAGATCAACATGAAGAAAGCGTATACCAAAGACCTCGGAGTGGATGAACTCTATGGCGTGCCTTTTTACTTCGGTTACCACCACGGGCTCCGTTTCCCGGCAGAGGGCGTTTATAAAGCGCTCAAAGTATTTGAAGCCGCAGCAGCTACGATGGTTAAGCTAGACGCTGGTTTCGGACCACTGGCCGCAGACTTCGCCGGGTTCCAAGTCAAGGGGATACAGAGTATACCCGAGATTCCCGTACATCCGGGATTGGCGAGATATCTAAAGGAAAAGGGCTTATGGGACCCTGCCTGGAAAATAGCGACCGAGGGAACGATCAAGGCAGCGATAGCTGAGATGAAAGCTAAAGCGAAATGATCTTTTTGGGGAAAAGTAAGAGGTCGTTAAGGGTCTAAACTAGTGAACTCACCCCTGTAAAACTCAATAAGGGGTGAGTTCACTACTTTTTAAATCATACCATTAGGAGGTGAAAAGATGGAAAAAAATCCGTTGCCAGATGGAGCGAATTCATTGGCTGAAATGCGTAAATTCTTCATCCCCTCCTATCTTATAGCCACTATCGTATA
>CAYTDY010000386.1:0-2059 GCA_964436665.1 uncultured Desulfobacteraceae bacterium | reverse complement strand
AGTGGCATCAAATAGTCAGATATGATTGCTCACATGGTTTCTTGCATAGGGATGTCCCCCATTAACAACTTTAAAAAGGGGCTAACTAGTGGAATAGTGGCAACGTCCCCTATTAAACTGGGGTAGGCCTGGAAGATCGTACTGGGGCGGATTATTCTTCATAACTTTCATCAGGAAAGTTATGAAAATAAAAATAAAATATCCTGTAAATCCTGTCCAATAAATAACAAAAATGAGTTACTTATTTACAAATGGACGTCCCTCATATCACGGATATAGAGCAGATCATAGCGGAACTTGCTGTGTGCGTTGGTAAAGAAAAATAGAACCGTCCCCTTTATGTTTTATGTTATGAGTGGAAATGGGAAAATTTATTTTCCGATGAGTAGGGCTCGGAGTCCGAGGAGCAAAAGGCGAGGCTGTTTAAGGAAGACATGTAAGAGAAGTTTCTTGGTCTTATCCCGGTTGAAGAGGCTCAGTGATCGTTTGACCGATGGAGTAAGGAGGTCCAAGAGCCTGGCGTAGTCTGCCTGGTTAAATTCGTGGAGAACCGTGCGGATCAGCTTGTGGCGGTCCAACTCCCTGCGTAATAAACGAAATTCGCGTCTGGACCCCCCATTGAGGATCGCCTCGGTAACGCCCAAAACTCCCCGAAGCCCGGAGACAAGACCTCCCATTGTAGATACCTTCACATGACCAGCAGCATCTCCTACCAGGTAAACATGGCTTTCCCTGATCTTCCGTTGAATGGGAATCCATCGTGTATAGAGCGGGATTCTGGCACTCTGGAAGTCAATGGGCACCAGGCCCTTTCTCTCAATGAAACGCTCAAGGGACATACGGCCTTTACTCTCTTCTTCGGCAATTAGGCCTAGCACCCCCTGTGTGGTCGAGTGAGGGATAAGCCAGTAGAAATAAGATGTGTCTTCCGGGATAAACCAGACTCTCGTTACATCCGGAGGCAAATCTTTTGGTAATTCTACAACGGCCTGAAACAGCGGGATAGTTGGTTGTTTCGGCCAACCTGCTCCCTGAGCAACCCTGCTGAAGGCCCCATCGGCCCCCACAAGGATATTCGCCGATTCCTCCATAACTTCTCCATTACCATTGCGTGAGACAGTGAAGCCCAGTCTCTTCCCATTAGGTTTTAGACTCTGGAAACAGTGGCCGGTCAAGACTTGTGCCCCATTCACTTCTGCCTGCGCTGCCAGCCTTTGAATGAGCTTCGAACGATCAATGACTAGATCAGGCCGATTGAGCGGGATCGTTGCAACCCGTCCGTCAGCGAATAGTTCGATGCGACGAATCTCGTTTATTACCGAACTTTCTGACAGCGATCCCATTAGATCCCTCATATGGCTGGTTACAATGAGGGTTCGAGGAGAAGGTTGGATATCTTCTGCTGCCTCAAATAAGCGAACCTGTAAACCCTCTCTGGCCAGTAAGTAAGCGGTAAAAAATCCGGCGGCCGATCCACCAATAATTGCTATATCCTTCGTCATTTGTCAGTTTGTGTCCTTTCTATCCATTTTCAACCATCAACTCTCACCCCTATAAAAAAGGTGGGAAGTTTTGTCAAGCCAATAACGAATAATCCTTGTTTCCTTCCCCACTGACAAAATAATTCAATGGCTAAATAACCTACTAGCTTTTATGCTTACTAAGAGAATTGCCAGGGTAGCTGCACCTCCATCAATAAAAATATCTTTCAGGCTGAAGGATCTTGTGGGGATCAAGAGTTGCCAGCATTCCTTGGAAAGGGAAAATAAGATGGTGAAAATAAAGGAGTACAATAAGATGCTCGTTATTTTAGCTTTTTTGTTATTAGAATGAAATAGCCGATAAAATAGCAAAAATAAAACAAAGAAGGCTGTTATATGGAGGGGATATTCGATAGGTATCTTATATTCAGTGGGGAAAGAGTCAGTTGGGAGGGATGAGACCAAAAAGATCCCCGATATCCAAATAATCAAAGGCAGCCAATAGAATAGAAATCTATTTTGCGGGTATGTCACTGATAAGTGAAAGTAATGATGTTTTTCATGTCGTCAAAACAAAT
>CAYTDY010000385.1:0-2062 GCA_964436665.1 uncultured Desulfobacteraceae bacterium | reverse complement strand
TATACCGCTGTTAAGTGAAATTGCGCCCATTGGGATTGAGCTTCTTGGAGGTATGCAGCTATGGACATATATAAATTTGGTTATCCCGAGCAATGTGATAAGTGTAAAAACATACCTTATATCAAACTTAAGTTGCCCACGCCATACCACAATAAAGTCACCAGCAGTAAAAGAGTAATGCTCATTGGCCAAGATCCTTATATTTATAGAGATCCGGACCGGGTTAAATGCGTTCTAATGCTGGACCAGGAAAAAGGTCAGCTTTCGAGATGGCTAAAAGACGTCCTGGGAGAGCATAGTTTCCAAGAAGTAGAGTTGTACGCAACCAATGTTGTTAAATGCCCTGTAAAAAGAGAGCCGTCTACTAGCCTGAAAAGAGTTCTGAGTCTTCTCCAGCCATGTTTTGACAACTGCAAAGACTATCTCATTGACGAGATTAATAATTTAAAACCCACGGTAGTTTTAACATTCGGAGAACCCGCACATAAGCTATTTACATCCATTCTGAATAATAGCGATTCATTCAAGGATTCAATGAAAAAAGCTTTCACTGGTGAGTTCGTCAAGGCAAGTGTCAGGACTGTCAGCTTCCAATATTCACCATGCTTGCATATAAAGACATATCGGGTAGCAGACACCTATGGAAAGAAAGTAGAAAAATTTCGATATAATCTTCAAAATATTTTATAGATGAATAACCTAGTCAATTCAGACAGATAAAGTAGGAGGTACAGGAATATGCCAATCAATCAGACAATTTGGAAAATAGGTAACACTCCTGAAAAACTGCCGATATCTTCATTAATTAATGAGAATGAACTTGAGGAAATGATTTGTAACGACATTGGAATTCTAAATGATGGCTGGCTTGCTATAGGCAGGCAGGTACCCACGGAACATGGTGGGTCTATTGATATTTTGGCTATAGATGCAAATGGCAATCTGATAGTAATAGAACTAAAGAAAAACAAAACTTCTCGTGATGTAGTTAGTCAGGCTATAGATTACGCCTCGTGGGTAAAGAGTATTGATTCAGCTAAAGTAGCTAGTATATACAAGACTTCAAGAAATAAATTAAAATCATCGGGTGAATCTCTCGATCTGGCATTAAATAAAAAATTTAATAAAGAATTCAGTGAGGAGGAAATCAAAGGTTCATATCATCAAATTGTAATAGTGGCGTCTGAATTAGATCCAAGTACCGAACGAATCGTAAAGTATTTGAATAACTATGAAATACCCATCAATACACTTTTTTTCAATGTATTTAAAGATGGAGAAAACCGCTACATCAGTCGAGCTTGGTTAATAGATCCTGTCGAAACACAGGAGCATGCCAATTTACCCAAGGATTCTTCAAATCGAGTGGGTTGGAATAATGAGTATTACGTCTCGTTCGGTCATAATATGGGCAGAAATTGGGAAGACGCGCGCAAATATGGTTTTATCAGTGCAGGCGGTGGCAGGTGGTATAGCCAAACCCTCAATCAACTCTCAGAAGGAGCTCGTGTGTGGGTAAACATTCCGAGAACTGGCTATGTTGGCGTTGGTATTGTCGAAGAAACGGCCATGATCGCTAAGGATTTCAAAGTCGCAGTAAATAATAAAATGGTACCAATCTTGAATGCACCGTTGGAATTGAATGAAAAGGATAAAGAAGGATTTTTGAAGAAATACGCAAATGATGAAGAAAGGGCGGAATACTTCGTAAGAGTGAATTGGATCAAGGATGTTCCAATTAAACAGGCAGTTAAGCAAATGGGATTTTTTGGAAATCAAAATAGCGTCTGCAAGCCTAAAGTGTCTTCATGGTTGTTCACTGTTGATACCTTGAAGAAGAAATGGGGAATACATTGAAAATCAGGCCATACAATACGAATTTAGCTGGTGAATTTTGGGTACTATCGGTTTTAAATAGGCTTGGTATCGAAGCACAACTTACTTTAGGGAACAAGAAGTCAGTGGACATTCTGGTCGTACAGAACTCGACGATCTACACACTGGAGGTAAAAGCATTAGCTGATCGATATGATTGGCCAGCGGATAACATCAAGATTCTCGA
>CAYTDY010000384.1:0-2064 GCA_964436665.1 uncultured Desulfobacteraceae bacterium | reverse complement strand
CCGGAGGCCTGATTTGACATCCTTTGTGCAGCATTTCTGCCTCTGCTCACTAACTCATTCCAGTCTTCCACGTTCTTAAGCATTAGGAGTTCAACGGGTTTTTCTAGCTTTTGAATATCCTGATAGATCTTTTCAGGGGACATCTGCTCACATCCCATACCCACGAGAACGACCCCGAAGATGTTAGGATTTCCCGCTAGGTTCGTAAGGGTTCTTGTGGATTGCTTCAAATCATCGCCGAGATGTGAGCAGGAGAGGTTATGGCCGAGAGGTATAGCCCCTGGAATTCTTCGGCTGATTAGTTTTGTGAGTTCGTTGATACATCCCGTAGTGGTAATGACCGCCACAAGGTTTCGTATCCCCACGCTACCATTTTTTCTTCTATATCCCTGAAAACTCATGGAACAACTCTCACAACGTAAAACCTTCTTGTTTATTTTCTTATCGATATTTTAAATCTATCACTTCGGCAGCTCGACTAGACCCTCATCTAAAATTAACTTTACTGCCAACTGAGAGGCCTTTCCCACCACATCGGTGCATTTATCCACGTGTCCGCCTGCCTCCTCGAACTTCTCGAAATCATCCATATCGGCGATATAGTAAGGACGGCCAAACCTGATAAGCTGGATGTCTCTGCAGATTATGGAACCCAGCTCCTGGGTGTATTGCCATAGGAATTTTCTCGCCAGCTCGAAGGATTTGAATCTGACCCTCTCTAGATCCTCAAAGTTTGAGCGCTCACGCCCCAATAGTTGGCTGAGCACCATAATGCCACCCGCATATCCCCCACACACACCGATCCCGGTCAGGCCACCGCCTGCTGCAAGGCCGGTGCCTGCCTTGAATACGTTATCATCTCTGATATCCAGGGTATCCTGTATGGCTGCGATTGCACATTGTGAGCAGCCTCTATATACCTTTTCATATTCGAACCCTAGTTTGTAGGCCTTTTCCAACAGTTCTTTTTTTGCTTCTTCCATTGCTGTTTTTCCTCCTTTAGTTTCTCATGAAAAAAGAAATCCTCAATTCACTAAGGAATCGCTTGTGTAAAAGGGTATTCTTATAACCTTTTTATAACGCAGTCTCACATTTACTTCGCAACTGCACCCCCGTCTACAAGCATAGCGTGACCAGTGACAAATGAAGATGCATCTGAGCACAGCCAGACCACAACCTCAGCCATTTCTTCTAAGGTGCCAAGGCGCTCCATTGGTATCATTGACATAAGCTGCGATTCAGCTTCTGGGTCGCTTTCAATGATGCTCTCTACGAGCGGCGTACGCACAACTGCAGGGCATATGGCATTGACTCGGATGCCTGCATTTGCGTATTCCAACGCCGCCACTTTTGTTAAGCCGATAACCCCGTGTTTGCTTGCAGCATAAGCTGAACGTTTAGGGAGGCCGATGAGGCCAACCATCGACGATGCATTGACAATTGCACCTTTTCCACTCTTGATCATCTGCGGAATCTCATACTTCATGCATAACCACACGCCCTTAAGGTTGACGTTGATGACATGGTCCCAATCTTCCTCGCTTGTCTCCGGTATCAGGCGTGGGCTTATCGCCACTCCAGCATTATTGTAAGCACAGTCCAGGTGACCGTAGGTCTCGATGGTTTTATTTACCATTGCTTCGACCTCACTGGCTTTGGAAACATCAGTTCTTATAAAGGAAGCCTCGCCGCCAGCTCTTCTGATACTATTCACCGTGTCTTCACCATCTTCAACAACAGTATCTGCCACAACGACCTTAGCTCCTTCTCTGGCAAAAACCAGGGCGGAAACCTTGCCAATCCCAGACCCTGCACCAGTCACCAGCCCTACTTTGTTTTCCAATCGTCCTGTCACATTAAACTCTCCCTGGCCTTGTTTTATGCTACCGCTGATAGGAATTATCACCGAAAAATCCTATTTTCCTTTATCATCCTTGGCAACATCAGCAGTAACCTCCAGACATAAATAATGCTTTGCCATCTATATCCTTCGCATATAAGATCTGTGCTTTACCAAGCCATCCAGCCACCGTCTACTGGCAAGACCACTCCATGGATAAAATC
>CAYTDY010000383.1:0-2068 GCA_964436665.1 uncultured Desulfobacteraceae bacterium | reverse complement strand
AGAAACTTCCCCAGAAGGCATCCTCTTTGAGGAGGAGTAGGTAGAAGAAAAATTGCGTTGACATAGTGGAAAAGCGTGATAGTATAACTTGTGGCTGTACAGAGAAGAATTTTAGACCATTCCACTCAGGACTGCAGGCCGCCCTAGGTCAACCTGGACCTTCCTTAGCAGCTCCAGATACCTGTTGAGTGAACCAAGGGCACGTCCGACCAGAAAAAGAAATTCCTTACCTAGTCCATAGCAAAAGACGCAAAATTAGCCATAATTAGCAGTGCTAATCTTTTCAATAAGAAAAAAAAGATATCGTTGATAGATTTTGGTCTTTTCTTTCGAGTTCTTTTTGCCTCTAAAAGCACTAATTTGTAAGGAGCCTAAGGGGTAAATAATCAGGAAAATAAAACAAACTGGACAACAAGAGATAGCGAAGGAGACAGAATAAACGAAAAAGGAGGAGAAAAATGAGTAAAAAAATTGTGGGGTTCATAATTGGTGGGATCCTGGTTTTAGTCTTTGGCCTTGCTTCAACGCCAGCCTGCGCCGAGTTGAGTTTGAGGATTGTGGGAGGCTACTACAGTCCCATTTTTGGGAAGGCAAACGATGACCTTGATGAGTTAAACGCAGCCCTCGACACAGATCTGGAGTTGAAGGCGGGTACCATATATGGCCTAGCATTAGGATACGATCTGCCTGGCCGTTTTGGGCTAAGACTGGAGTATCATAGCTTCGAGTCCAAAACTAGTGACACCTGGTCTGGGACGTGGGGTTTGTGGGAGTATCGTTTGGATCTAGACCGTAAGGTAACGACTACGCCTCTGATACTTTTTCTAACCTATGGGTTTTCACCTTTTTATATCGGAGCTGGAGTAGGTTCATTTTCTACTAAGGCTGAATTCACCAATGTATATGAAGAATACTACGATGGATCTTTAGATTATAGGGAGTCTGAAAGCGATTCTGATAGCGATAGCCCCACTGGTCTGGTGCTTTTGGCCGGATTCGAGTTTGGCGGTGAGTCTCTTTTTTTGGATCTAGAGGCCAGGTATGTCGTTGGCACTAAGGCGAAAATGGAAGATCCGGATTTTGATACTGAAGTTGACCTTAGCGGCGCACAGCTTAGTCTCCTGGCAGGGTTTAAATTCTAGAGATTATTTTCTTAGATATCTACTAGCCGGTTTCTTTTCTGGAGAATCTGGGAGAAATTTAAGAAGCTCATTGATAAGATACATAAGGCTTACAAGGAGATAGCTTGATCCCAGAGAGGGAGGAGGGCAAGCCCCCGGAGAGCGAGGAGACAAACAAATATACCTGAGAGCCAGGCTATAGCATATTTTAAAAACTCAAGAGATAGACAAGATCGGTGATTGTTAATAACCCCAAACATATCATTAGAAGGAGACGAGGCGTGTTTGATAGCAAGGGAAAGTTTGAATTTGAAACTGAAAGTGTTATCGGAAAGGGAACAGAGTTTAAGGGAACTTTAAAGGGTAGAGACAGTATTGGCATTGACGGAAAAATTGAAGGAAAGATCCAAGTCAAAGGTAATGTGATTGTAGCGGAAGGTGCTATTGTAAAAGCCGATATTCGAGCCAAATCAATAAGTATAGGGGGTAAAGTCATAGGAAATGTTGACTGCCAAGGGAAAGTAGAACTTCTTTCTTCAGGAGGTTTGGAAGGAAATGTAAAAGCCCACAGCTTAATTATTCCAAAAGGGGCTTTTTTCAATGGAAAATGCAGGATGATTCCTCTTGAGGAGAATAAAAAGAAAAAACCAGTTAAAAATGAACTAGCGAAGAAACAAACTCATTTCAAAGGGGAAGAAACTAAGAGAAAGATTGCTATAAAGTCTACTGAAACGGAAATCCAAGAGCTGGAAAAGAATAGTAAGAAACACCAAAAAAAGAACACGTAGAATTCAGCATATTTGGAAGAATCAGGCTAAATTAAGGATTTATGCTGATTGAGGAGAAAAAAACTCTTTCATAGAGGCACTTTCTCAAGGGGAGACGACCTATGTTGACCTGGGTAAAATTAAAGTGGTTGTATCAGGCTAAAAGAATTAAGCCGGTTG
>CAYTDY010000382.1:0-2069 GCA_964436665.1 uncultured Desulfobacteraceae bacterium | reverse complement strand
TATAGCTTTTATTTGCACCTTCCAGCCTGGAGCCAAGATTAACTGAGTCACCCATTGCAGTAAAATCAAACCTCTGGGCCGATCCCATATTGCCAACCATCATCGGACCAGTATTTATACCGATACCAATATCCATAGGGTGTTTACCTTCAACAATCCACTTTTGATTAAGGTTTTTCAGCTCCTTTATCATTTCAAGGGCAGCATGACACGCCTTGATGGGATGATCAGGTAAATCAAGAGGCGCACCGAATATGGCCATGATAGCGTCTCCCATATATTTATCTAGCGTGCCGTCATATTTGAAGATAACATCTGTCATAACGGTGAGATATTCGTTTAATAGGTGTACCAACTCTTCAGGGGTTAGTCCTTCAGCAATAGTAGTAAACCCCCTAATATCTGAAAAGAGCACTGAAAGCTCTTTTCTGTCTCCACCCAGTTTTAATTTTTCAGGATGTTTTAACATCTCATTGACCACAGAAGAAGAAACATAATAAGTAAAGGCGCCCTTAATTTTCTTCCGCTCTCTTTCTTCGGTTAAATAACGATATGCTGTAAGGGAGATATAGACGAGAACAAGGGCAAGAAGAGGGTAGATGATATTGACCCAAATACCCCAATACATAAAAAGCAAGTAGCTTATCCATATATATAGTATAAATAGTGCAGAGGAAAAAAGTATTCCTTTCAGGGCACCCACTTGTCGAACAATCACCCCAGTAAATAATCCAATAATAATGATGGCCAGTGCATCAAATATCGTAGTCCATTTGGGTTTTTTTAAGAAATTGTTGGTAATGATATTATTTATGACGGTAGCGTGGATTTCCAGACCTGGATATTCACCTAAACTGGATAAAGGGGTGCTCCGTGTATCGTAGATAGCGATGGCGGTGGCCCCTACCACTACGATCTTATCCTTGAATGTGCCTTGTGGGATATTTCCCTGGATTATATCGCTTAGAGAGTAATGCGGGAATGTCTTTTCAGGGCCTAAGTAGTTTATGAGCATCTTGCCATCTTCGGCTGTGGGGATAAACCTCTCCCCCATCCTGATTCCTTGAACGCCATAATTTGCCACTTTGACCATCAACTGAGGTTGGTCAAGATAATGCCAGACAGACTGGATGGAAAGGGGGGCATAAATATCCCGGCCACATTTGAAAACAAGAGGCATCCACCGGACAACGCCGTCTTTATCTGCCACCGTATTAAAATAACCCGAGGAGTCAGCGGCCTGACTCAATATGTCAATATTGGCTTCAGGGATATAGGCACTAATGAACGGATCTATCGTCATGCCCTGTGGATCATCATACATACGCAAAGGATATTTGGAGTTTTTAATCCTTTGAAGTTGCCTCTCTATATCTTTCTGTTCGATCTGATAGTTGAGATCAGCTTGGCTCATGTAGAAGAAATGCCCAAGAACTATTTTAGCCTGAGATTTTCTGATTGCATTGGCAAGAATAAGATCATTGTCTGCCCTGAGTTTGCTTTCCTTAATAAATTCCTTTATTTTATCGTCTTTTAATTGTAAGGACTCAACCTTTTGTTCGAATTGGTCAATAAGTTTCAGATTGGTATTCTCATCAGGCTCAAGGAAGCCGATATCGAATCCTATAACCTTGGCCCCATCATTCGAGAGATAGTCAATAAGCTTAGCAATCTTGGAGCGCGGCCATGGCCATCTTCCTTCTTCATTAAGACTCTTTTCATCTATAACAGCAAGAACAACAGCATCATGAGGTTTCATAATCCCCCTGGATTTAAATCTCAGATCCAGAGTTTTGAGCTCAACGATCTCAAGAAATGATGGTTCTATAAAGATGAAAATAAAAACGAGCAACAATGTAAGATAGATTGTGATAGAGAAGGGATTAATCGAAAACAACAACTTACATCTTTTATTCATTCATTGTTCCTTATATAAGGTAGTATAGGTTTGAGTCGTTGTATTTATCAGAAACAATTTTTAATTAGTATTGATTACGTTAGGTTAATCATATAAGGTAAATAGCCATTAAAGTCAAGAAGACACGCAAGCAAGGCAAAATTTGATTGAC
>CAYTDY010000381.1:0-2072 GCA_964436665.1 uncultured Desulfobacteraceae bacterium | reverse complement strand
CAATTGATATTCCGCCCTTGTCCTGACATCAATCAGATATGTATTAGGAACGGTATTGAGCATGTCATATGCCTCAATGGATAAAATATCTTTAGGTTCCTGTCCGACAGCAGGTATCTGAAAAAAGACAATTAGATAAATGAAAGATCCTAATAGAATAAAAACCAACTTCTTCATATTAATCAACTTTCTCCTTAGCTATTTTTGTCTATCTTATGTAAAATTATGATTGAATTAAACAAAGTTATCTTTGTTTGTCAATAAAAAATCTTTATTCTTTTCAATTGATCTTTCTTTTTGTGTTTGTTGATTCCTTTTAGCTTATATTGTTTATTGGGTTGATCACCTAAAACTGAGGAATTTTATAACCTTAGCTCACTTTTAGTTTTTTGATATAGAAAGGAGAAATTGTGAAACCAAGTAAAGTATTTTTTTCCGATTTAAGGGCTAGTGCTAATGAAAATATATTAGTCAAACTATCCCGACTTTTAAATGAAGCAGGGATAGATAAAAATGTGAGGCCGCGCAATCTCGTGGCTATTAAACTCCACTTTGGTGAAAAAGGCAATACAGGATTTATCAGGCCCATCTTCATTCGCCAGGTAGTAGAAAAAGTAAAGGAGTTAGGCGGTTTCCCCTTTCTTACCGATACTAATACCCTCTATAAAGGGTCAAGAAGTCATAGTGTTTCTCATATCTTAACTGCTATAGAGAATGGTTTTGCCTATTCCGTAGTTAATGCCCCCATCATTATTGCGGATGGCTTGAGAGGCTCATCTTCAGTTAATATAAGGATAGATCAGGAAATTTTTAAACTAGTAGATATAGCCAAAGAGATAATAGAGGCAGATGTATTGATTGGTATTGCCCATTTCAAGGGGCATGAGCTGACAGGTTTTGGGGGAACAATCAAAAATATAGGTATGGGCTGCGCATCCAGACATGGCAAACTTCAACAGCACTCTGATCTTTCACCTAAGATAAATAGGAAGAAATGTATTGGCTGTGGTGAGTGTATAGCATACTGTGCGCAGGATGCCATTTCCATTAGGGAAGAAAAGGCGGTTATTGATCCTAAAAGATGCATTGGCTGTGGGGAATGCATTATTATCTGTCCCAATTCAGCCATCAATGTTCGATGGAGCAGGGATATACCTATATTTCAGAAAAAGATGACGGAATATGCCTTTGGAGTCCTTAAAGAGAAGCAAGGAAGGGCACTCTTCATTAACTTTTTAACCCAGATATCACCATCCTGTGACTGCAACAAATTTACCGATGCATCAATAGTTCCCGATGTCGGTATCATGGCCTCAACTGACCCAGTAGCCATCGATCAGGCCTCAGCTGATATGGTTAATCAGCAGGCTGTATTAAATGGTTCATCTCTTAAGGTGAATACCGAGCCAGGAGAGGACAAATTTCGGGGTCTTTATCCTGACATAGACTGGGAATTTCAACTCGATTATGCCCAGAAGATAGGCCTGGGGAATCGTAATTATGAATTGATAAAGATTTAAAAAGTTGGTGGCATTGTAAGCTTAGCCATTGTAAGTTCCTCCCCCTTGATGGGGGAGGTCAGGTGGGGGTGATAATGAAGAGTAAATTCACTAATATTGCAAAAATGTTAAGAAAGCGATCTGCTAATGCCGAAATACTATTATGGCAAAAGTTAAGGAACAAACAATTGGAGGGCTATAAATTTCTTCGGCAACAGCCTGTAGGCCCTTACATAGTCGATTTTGTTAATTTTGATAAAAGAATCGTAATTGAACTGGATGGTGGGCAACATACTATGGAGGAAGACAGAGACAAAAAGATAAATGCCTGGCTTAAGGCGGAGGGGTTTCACATATTAAGATTTTGGAATAATGAGTTATTTGAGAATCTGGAAGGGATTTTAGAGGTAATCAGAAAAAGATTGTTATCCCCCTCCCCTGGCCCCTCCCACAAGGGGAGGGGAGATAGGTAAAGATTATTTTTTAAAGGGAGAGGAGAGGATTTTTTTCAGTCTCCAAATTTCTGATTAAAAAGATAAGGGCAAACATAAGGGCAAACATAAGGGCAAACAT